>DASXCN010000184.1:0-19050 GCA_036491155.1 Solirubrobacteraceae bacterium
ACGGCCGGATTGGTGATCGGCGGCACCCTGCCGTTGCTGACCGCGATCGGGATGTGGTGGACCTACTTCGACCGCACCGCCGACCGGGCCCAGGAGCGGCTGCGGGTGCACGACGACCCGGTGCTGGCCGCCGCCGACGCCTACAGCTACATGCACCTGCTCATCGTGGCGGGGATCATCATCTTCGCCGGCGGGGTCAAGGTCGTCGTCCACCACTCGGTTGGGGCGCCGATGCCCGACGGCGGGCGCCTGGCCATGTGCGGCGGCGCGGCGCTCTACCTCGCGGGTCTGGCCGCCTTCCGTCTGCGGATCCTGGGCGAGCACTCCTACGGCCGGTTATTGGTGGCGCTCGCTCTGATGGTCCTCTTCGCTGCCGGCGGCGGGCTGCCGGCGTGGGCCATCGGCGCGGCGATCGCTGCCCTGATGGGGGCGCTGTGCGTTGGCGAGGTGCTGCAGACCGAGGCCCACGGCATTCCCGTAGACCCACCCGTCCAGGTCAGGCCTGCATCGCCCGGCGCCGAGCGCGCGGGTTGACCAGCGGGGTGAGCGTCCGCTCCAACTCTGGGCGCAGGTGCTCGTGCATGCGCGGCAGCTTCAGCGCCTCACCCAGATGGTCGGGGTCCTCGTCGACGGCGAAGCCGGGGGAGAGCGTCGCGATCTCGAACAGGATCCCGCGCGGCTCGCGGAAGTAGATCGATTTGAAGTAATCGCGGTCGCGCACGTCGGTGACCATCGCGCCGGCGTCTCTGACGCGCTGCTGCCACGCCGGCTGGTCGGCGTCCGGGCAGGCCCAGGCGATGTGATGGACCGTCCCGGCGCCCTGGCTGCCGCGCTGCGCCGGTGCATCGTCGTAGGCCCACTCAAAGCGCCGGTGCTCGCCGGCAAGTCGATAGCCCCCCTCGCCGAGCGCGTCGAAACCCAGCGTCTCTGTGAGCAGGGGCGCCGGGCCGACGGGGGCGCGTCCGTAGGCGCGGGCGCCCTGCGGGCCGATCAGGGCGTGCTGGGGGGGAACCTCGGGATGGACGGCGACCAGTGGCGGGGTCCCTGAGCCCGCCATCACCAGCTCCAAGGCCAGCCCGTCGTAGTCGGCGAAGCGCAGTGTCAGCTCGTCGCGCTCGCACTCCACGCCGGCTGCCGACAGCCGCTCGGCCCAGAAGTCGAGCGCGGCGGGGGCGGCCACGCCCAGCTGCAGCGTGTGGATCATCCCCGCGCCCGGACGGCCCCGCGCCGCGCCCGTGAACTCAAACCAGGTGAGGATCGACCCGGGGCTCCCCGTCTCGTCGCCGAAGTACAGGTGATAGGCCTCGGGCGCGTCGAAGTTGACGGTGGTCTTGACCAGGCGCAGCCCCAGCAGCTCGGCGTAGAAGTCGACGTTGCGCTGCGCGTCCCCGGTGATCATGGTGATGTGGTGCAGCCCGTCGAGCCTCATCTCGCCTCCGCGGAGCGTGTGGGGTGTGAGGGTCAGCGTCGCACGTCGCGGCGCGGCTCGCCACTGCCTCAGACGAGCTGCCCCAGGTAGCCGACCATCCGGTGCGCCACCGCCTCGCCGCAGCGCCGCGCCGGCTCCGGGTCCACGTCGGCCGGCGCCCGCTCGCGCGCGGTCCGGAGGCGCTCCGCCAGGCGGGCGTCGAGGGGAGCGAGCAACTGCTCGGCGACCTCGAGCGCGTCGGCCACCACCTCGGGCTCGGCCGACCACAGCACCTCAAAGCGCCGCCGGGCGTCAGGCACGGCCTCGTCTGACGGCTGCTCCCACGCCGCCAGGCAGGCTTGCATGCCCCCGGCGCTGACGACCACCGCCCACTCGCGGGCCAGGGCATTGCGGCGGTCGATCGCCACCTCGACGGGTCCCTGCGCGGGCTCGGCGGCCGCGGCGAAGTCGGCCAGCGCCACCGCCAGGTCCGCCGTACGCGCCATCTCGCGCCAGCGGCGCTGGGCGGCCCGATAGAAGCGCTCGTGCTGAAAGGACCCGAGCAGCACCCCACCGGCCGCCTGCGCGCAGTATTCGTCCTCGATGGCGCAGCTGAGTGCCAGCACCGCCGGCTTGGACAGGTTCGTGGGCGCGACCTCGGGTCGGCGGCGCCGCAGGCCGGCGAACACCGAGGCCGCAGCCGGTGCGCGTCGGTGGCGAACACGCTCGATCGCGGCGGGCAGCGACAGGCCCTGCTCGCGCCAGCGCAACACCTCGCGGACACGGTCGACGTCGTTGGGCGCGTACCGGCGGTGGCCCCCGGGAAGCCGGGGAGGGTCGGGGAAGCCGTGACGGTTCTCCCACATGCGCAGCGTCCCGGCGCTCAGCCCGGTGCGCTCGGCCAACTGTGCGGTGGTCAGCTGTGGGTTTGCGGCGTGCGAGATGGGAAAACGATACAACTTGTAGAAGTTTCTCCAACAGCAGGTGTGCAGCGCACACCCGGACGAGAGCGAGACACGATGCGAGTGCTGATCACAGGCGCGACGGGAACGATAGGGCTGGCGCTGGCCGACGCGCTGGCGGAACGGGGCGATCAGGTCGTCGCGCTCTCGCGGGACCCCGAGCGGGGACAGAGGGTGCTGGGGGAGGGCGCGGAGGTCCATCCGTGGCCGGACCCCGAGAGCGCGCCGCCGCCCGCCGACGCCGTGGCCGGCGCCGACGCCGTGGTCAACCTGCTGGGCGAGCCGGTGGCCCAGCGCTGGTCCGACGACGCCAAACGACGCATCCGGGACTCGCGGGTGCGCAGCACCCGGATGCTGGTGGCGGCGATGGGGGCGCTGGCGCCCGACGGGCGCCCGCGCAGCCTCGTCTCGCAGTCGGCCACTGGCTATTACGGCCCGCGCGACGACGCGACCATCGATGAGCAGGCTTCGCCGGGCGACGATTTCCTGGCCGGTGTGACCGCCGCCTGGGAGGAGGAGGCGACCGCGCTGTCGGCCTCCGTGCGCGTCGTCCGCACCCGCACCGGCGTCGTCCTCTCGCCGAGCGGCGGCGCGCTGGCCAAGATGCTGCCGTTCTTCAAGCTCGGGATCGGCGGACCGGTTGCCGGGGGGCGGCAGTACGTCCCGTGGATCCACCTCGACGACGTGGTCGGCGGGCTGCTGCACTGCCTCGACCACGAGGAGGCGTCAGGGCCGGTCAACCTCACCGCCCCCAACCCGGTGACCAACGCCCAACTCTCCCGGGCGCTCGGCCACACGCTGAGCCGCCCCGCCGTGCTGCCCGTACCCGGCATGGCCATCAAGCTGCTCTATGGCGAGATGGCGGAGATCGTCACCACCGGCCAGCGCGCGATCCCGGCCAAGCTGCGCGAACTGGGCTACACCTTCCGCCACCCCGAGATCGAGCCCGCGCTCAAGGACGTGCTCAGCGAGAAGTGAGGTCCCAACCATGACCGCGCTGGTGTGGTTTCGGCGCGACCTGCGGCTGCACGATCATCCGGGGCTCCGCGCCGCTCCGGACTCCGCCGGCGCGGTGATCCCGGTCTTCTGCCTCGACGATGGACTGCTGGGCGGCCGGCACGCCTCCGGACCGCGCACCCAATTCCTGCTCGAGTGCCTCGCCGAGCTCGACTCCGGCCTGCGCGACCGGGGCAGCCGCCTGGTCGTGCGCCACGGGCCGCCGGCGCGTGAGCTGCCCGCGCTCGCCGCTCAGGTCGGGGCCGAGGCGGTGCACCTCAGCGCCGACGTCGGCCCGTTCGCGCGGCGCCGCCAGCGTGAGGTCCGGGATGCGCTCGGCGAGACGGTCGCCTTCCACGTCCATCCCGGCCTCTTTGCCGTCGATCGCCTCGATGCGATCCGCACCCAGGGCGGCGACCCCTACACCGTGTTCACGCCGTTTTTCCGCAACTGGGCCGCGCAGCCGCGCCGCGATGTCCTCGGCGCGCCCCGCCGGCTGCCCCCGCTCCCGCACAAGCTCACTGCCGGCACCCTGCCGACGCTGGCCGAGCTCGGCTTGGCGCAGGAGTGCGAGGACCCGGCGCCCGGCGGTGAGAGCGCGGGACGCGAGCGGCTGCGCCGCTTCCTGGCCGACGGTGTGGGGGGCTATGACGAGGGGCGCGACGTGCTGGCCGGCGCGGGCGTCAGCCGCTTGTCGCCTTACCTGCACTTCGGCTGCGTGTCCCCGCGCGAGGTCGAGCATCGCCTCACCGGCGGGGCGGGAGCCGCGGCGTATCGCCGGCAGCTGTGCTGGCGCGAGTTCTACGCCCACGTGATCGGCCACCACCCGGCCAACGCGCGCTCGGAGTTTCAGGAGCGCTACCGCGGGTCGATTCGCTGGAGCCGGGCCAAGAATCGCTTTGAGGCCTGGTGCGAGGGACGCACCGGGTACCCGGCGGTGGACGCGGGGATGCGCCAGCTACGCCGCGAGGGGTGGATGCACAACCGCGCGCGGCTGCTCGTGGGCTCGTTTCTCACCAAGGACCTGGGCATCGATTGGCGCCGGGGCGAGCGCTGGTTCATGCGCCGCCTGCTCGACGGCGACGAGGCCTCCAATAACGGCAACTGGCAGTGGATCGCCTCGGTGGGCGTCGACCCGCAGCCGGCGTTTCGCCGGATCTTCAACCCGACCCGCCAGCAGGAGCGATTCGATCCGGGAGGCGACTACGTGCGCCGCTACGTTCCCGAGTTGGCCGAGGTGCCCGATGACTACCTCGCCGAGCCGTGGAGGATGCCCGACGAGGTTCAGGAGCGGGCGCGCTGCCGGATCGGCTCTGACTATCCCGCGCCGATCGTCGATCACGCCGCAGCCCGGCGCGACGCCTTGGACAGGTATCGGGTGTAAAGAGCAGCGACGGGACCCGGCGCGAGGCTTTGTTTCGTGCGACACGAGGAGAGGTACGTCTAGGTCATGGCTACCGCGAATCCCTCAGGCACACGCACCTATCCCACTGAAGGTCATACCGCCGCGTCGACCACGACGCGCACCGAGAAGGGAATCAGCCTGGCCAGGGGCCCGGCGCTCATCCTGGGCACCATTCTGCTCGCCGTCGGGCTGTACCTGCTCTACAAGGCGCGCACCTTCCCGCCGTTCTCCAACTTCCCCAACGGCAACGTCACCAAGGACGGCGACTTCCTCTTCGGGCTCTTCGGCGCCAACGGCTGGACGGGGATGCTCACCGCGGTCGGCGGCGGCCTGCTGCTCTTCGGTGCGGCTCAGCATCTGCTGGCCAAGACGATGAGTCTCGTGGTCGGGGTTGCCCTCGGCGCGGCGGCGGTGATCGCGCTGGTCAGCGGCAACGTGCTCGGCATGGCCGCCGCCAATGGGTGGACCAAGCTCGGTTGGGCCATCTGCGCCGTCATCCTGCTCTTCAACACGCTGGCCCCGCGACGCCGGCGCACGGTCGTCGTCGCCGACGAGCCCGTCGCGTACGACGCGGCCGCCTACAACCGGCGCCCGGCGACTGCCGCCGAGGAGGATGCGGTCGCCGCCCACGACGAGCCGACGGTGGCTCACCGCGACCGCGCGCTGGACGAGGAGCCGACGGTGGTTCACCGCGACCATGCGCTGGACGAGGAGCCGACGGTGGCTCACAGTGACCGTGCGCTGGACGAGGAGCCGACGGTGGCTCACGATGACCGTGCGCTGGACGAGGAGCCCACCGTGGCGCGTCACGGCGACGCGCCCGCGGAAATCCACCGCGATTGACGCCTGCGGGTCCCGCCGCAGGCGGCGGGTGGGCGGAGAAATCGCCAGACGGAGCTAAAGGCCGGGCCGTTCGGGTCGACTGAACGGGTGATGAGTAATCCGGGCCCACCCGCCCCACCCGTCACCGAAGACCAGGAACTGCCGACCCGCCGCCGCTCGCGACGGGCCCTTCGCGCCGCCATGGCGGTGCTGGTCATCGGCCTCAGCTTCTCTGCGATCAGCGCGGTGATGTGGGCGCGGACCGATCGGTCCACCGATCGCAAGGACTTCCAGGCCGTGGCCGAGGACGTCAGCTCCACGGTCGGCATCCTGCTGCAGCGCGACACCAACTTCGTGGCGACGCTGCGCACCGTCCTGACGATGGAGCCGAACCAGACCCCGTCGCAGTTCGAGGACTGGTACGGCCGCCTGCAGGCCAACCAGCGCCAGGTGGGTGGCATCGGCAGCGCGGTCATCGACGTCGTCCCCGCCAAAGACCTCGTGCGCTTCCAGGCTCGCCGCGACGCCGACCCGGCGTTTGTCCGCCTGCTCGGCTCTTCGATCGCCGTCGTCGCACCGGGTAGCCAGGCGCGGTACTGCCTGCTCAGCGCCAGCGGCGCGCTGATGCGGCTGCCCTCGATCGCGGCCCGCCTCGTGCAGCAGGACTGGTGCAACCCCCGCACGTTCGTCGGCTCTACCGAGTCTGGGGCCCTGTGGGCGGCGGCGGGCGGCGACCGCGTCCTCGTCCGGCCGATCAACGAGGCCTGGCTCCACACGACGCTCTTCGAAGTCCCCTTCTACCGCCGCGGCGCGTCGCTGAACACTCCCGCTCAGCGCACCGCCAACACCCTGGGCTGGGTGGTCAGCTCGTTTGACGTGGGCACGCTCCTGCAGCAGGCGCTCGGCCGCAACCACGGCCTTCACGTCCGCCTGCAGTACACCAACCCGGACGGCCACGCGGTCGATGTGGCCGGCGTGGGGCGCGCCGCCGGCTCGCTTACCCGGCGCACCGTCATGAACTACGACGGCCGGTGGACGGTGACGGTGACCGGCGCGCCGATCGTCTCCGGGCTCACGCCCGCCGTTCAGGGGGCGATCATCTCCGGCGCCGGGGTGGTGGTGACGCTGCTGCTCTCCCTGCTCATCCTCACCCTGTCGCGCTCCCGCGAGCGCGCGCTGCTCATGGTGGCCGAGAAGACCGGCCAGCTCCGCCACCAGGCGATGCACGACGCGCTCACCGGCCTGCCCAACCGTGTCCTGGCCATCGACCGCGCCGACCAGATGCTGGCGCGGGCCCGGCGTGCGGACCAGCCGATCGCGGTGCTCTACATCGACATCGACGGCTTCAAGCACATCAACGACACCTTCGGCCACGCCGTCGGCGACACCTTCCTCAAGGCGGTCTCGGCCCGGCTGGAGACCGTCGTGCGCGCCGGGGACACCGCCGCCCGTCTCGCCGGCGACGAGTTCGTCGTCCTGCTGGAGGCCAGCACGCTGGACGCCGGGCCCGAGCTCGTCGCCGAGCGCGTGCTGGATGTCCTGCGCGAGCCCTATGACCTGACCGACGAGATCGGCCGTGAGCTCTCGGTGACCGCCAGCATCGGCGTCGCCTACGGCTGCCACGAGACCGCCGAGGAGCTCCTCGCCGACGCCGACGTTGCCCTCTACGCAGCCAAGGAGGCCGGTCGCAACCAGTTCGTGACCTACGAGTCCGGCATGCAGACCGCCGCCCAGGACCGGATCACCCTTGAGATGGACCTGGCCGACGCGATCGGCGCCGAGCAGCTCTTCCTCGTCTACCAGCCGACCTTCGACCTCAAGTCAGAGCGCACCACCGGCGTCGAGGCGCTCCTGCGCTGGCGCCATGCCGAGCGCGGTGTCATCGCCCCTGACGTGTTCATCCCTATCGCGGAGCGCAGCGGCCTGATCCTGTCGATCGGGCGCTGGGTGCTGCACAACGCGACCCGTCAGGCCGCCGCGTGGCGCAGCGCGGGCTATGAGCTCTCCATCAGCGTCAACGTGTCAGGTCGACAGCTGGACCACGACGATCTCGTCGACGATGTGCGCAGCGCGCTGGAGGAGTCCGGGCTGGCGCCGTCGGCGCTCACGGTGGAGATCACCGAGACGGCGCTCATGAAGGATCCGGAGGCGACCGCTGGCCGCCTGGCCGCGATCAAGGCGCTCGGGGTCCGCGTCGCCGTCGACGATTTCGGCACCGGCTACAGCTCTCTGGCCTACCTGCGCCAGTTTCCGGTCGACACCCTCAAGATCGACCGCGCCTTCGTGCAGGGGATCGCCTCCTCCAAGGAGTCGGCCGCGCTCATCCAGACGCTCATCGACCTGGGCAAGAGCCTCAACCTCGAGACGCTCGGCGAGGGCATCGAGGACCTGGACCAGCTCGAGCACCTGCAACGTGCCCGCTGTGACTCGGGCCAGGGCTTCCTCTACGCCCGCCCGCTCGAGGCCGACGCGCTGACCGAATTCCTCAGCTCTCGTCCGGCCGATCAGCTTCCCGCGGGCGCGGACCTCTAGCCACACCCGCCTGCACCGGCGCCGCGGGTCCTCGCGGAGCCACGGGGGGCGCTGCGTCGCGACCTGCGGTGGGCGCTGCGTCGCGACCTGCGGTGGGCGCGCCCGACACGACTCCCAGCCGCGGGAGCTCGAGCTCGAGCCGCGCGCCCCGAAGCGAGGTACCCGCCGCCCCGACGGCGCGGGCCTCCCCGCCGTGAGCGCGCGCGATCGCTCGCACAATGGCCAGCCCCAGGCCGGCACCGCCGGTCTTGCGGCTGCGGTCGTCGTCGGTGCGGTGAAAGCGCTCGAACACCTGCTCCAGCTCTTCGTCGTCGATGCCGGGCCCGTCGTCTGACACGACGAAGCGCACGATGTGACCGGGCCGCGTCGTCACCTCGAGCCGCACCAGGCCATCGGGAGCGCGGGTGTGCTCGACCGCGTTGCGGATGAGGTTGCGCAATGCCTGGGCCAGGCGGTCCGGATCGGCGGTGAGCATCGCGTCGGGCACGGGGCCGAGCTCGAAGCGGCGCTCAGAGCCGATGCGGGCACCCAGCCACAGCTCGGTGACGAACGGCTGGAGCTCGAACTCTCGGTACTGGAGGAAGTCAGCGTGCTCTGAGCGCGCCAGCAGCAGCATCTCGTCGACCAGCCGCGACGTCCGGGCAATCTCCGCGGAGACGAGGCGCTCGACGCGCCGCACCTCCTCGGGCTCGGGGTGCTCCTGGGCCGCCAGGACCTCGAGTTGACCCGCGATCACGGTGAGTGGCGTGCGCAGCTCGTGCGACGCATCGGCGATGAAATCTCGCTGGGCCGCGAACGCTTCGGCGAGACGGTCGAGCATGCGGTTGAACGACTCGGCCAGCACGCGCACCTCGCGCCCGGCCAGCCGCGTCGTGTCCATGCGCGGATGCAGGTCGCCGTCGTCGACCCGGGCGGCCACACGCGCCATCCGCCGCAACGGCAGCGAGACCGACGCTCCGGCGAGGTAGGACGCGATCAGCGCCAGCACCACGGCCAGCGCCCCGCCGATGACGAAGGAGCGCACGATGCTGCGTTGGGCGCGCTGGACGATGGCCAGCGGTTCGCCGGCCCCCACCCGGACCGAGAAGCGCCCGGCGCGGATGATGCGCTCGTCGATCCTGACCTCGCCGATGTCCGGGGCCTCCTGGGTGGTGGTCCGGGTCGGTGCGCGCAACAGCGCCTGCCCCAGCGCGTTCTCGGCGTCCTGCTCGGGTGCCGTCTCTCCGTTGTCGGGCACCGGCCTGCCCAGCAGCGCGGGCGGGTTGCTGGTGGAGCCGTGGCCGGGGATGGCGGCGAACAGCAGCGACGAGGTGGCGGTGAACGGCTGGGCGCGCAGATAGACCGCCACCTGCGCCAGGAGGGCCTGCGGCGAGTCGGATGGGCGGGCATGGATTCCCTTCACCGCCTGCGCGAGCTGGGAGATGTCGCCGGCCACATCCTGGTCGACCTCGGCGCGCAGCTCGGTTCCCGTCTGCTCGTAGACCACCACGAAGATGACCGCCGTGACGGCCAAGAGCACTCCGGTCACCCATGCCACCAGACGCCATCGGACGCTGGTGCGGGCGATCATCCCGTGTCCTCCTCCAGGCGGTAGCCGCGCGAGCGGACGGTGACGATGGGCACCGGTTGGCCGCCGACGGCCAGCTTGCGCCGCAGGTAGCCGATGTAGACATCGACGATGTTGGTGGCCGGGTCGTGGCCGTAGCCCCACACCGCGCGCAGGATCTGCTGGCGGCCCAGCACCTGCCCCGGGTGGCTCATGAAGTAGGCCAGCAGGTCGAACTCGGTGTTGGTGAGGCGGACCAGCTGGCCGGCCATGTGGACCTCGCGACCGAGCAGGTTGATCTCCAGCTCTCCGCTGCGGATGACCGTCGCCGGCGCCTGGCGAGCGGCGCGCAGCTGCGCGCGGATGCGGGCCTCGAGCTCGGCGAGCGCGAACGGCTTGACCAGATAGTCCACCGCGCCGGCGTTCAGCCCGCCCACCCGGTCCTCCAGCTCGCCGCGGGCGGTCAGGACGATGACCGGCAGCTCGGGACGCTCCGCGGCGAGATCGCGCAGCACGTCCATCCCGCTGCGACCGGGGAGCATGAGGTCCAGCACCACCAGATCCACTCGGTCTGAGAGGGCGAGCTCGAAGCCGCTCTCGCCGTCGAGCGCCGACCGGACCTCGAAACCGTGGGCACGCAGGCCACGATCGATGAAATCCACGATACCGGGCTCGTCCTCGATCAGGACGATGTTCGCCACGCGCCCATGATACGAGGGCCGATCGGACCCCTCGACCGGGCCCAAGAGAGTTCTCACGAAGTCAGCGTGGCGAGCGCGCGCAGCTCCGCCACCTCCGCGG
Organism: Solirubrobacteraceae bacterium; assembly: GCA_036491155.1. Lineage (GTDB taxonomy): Bacteria > Actinomycetota > Thermoleophilia > Solirubrobacterales > Solirubrobacteraceae > Palsa-465. The sequence continues at coordinate 10,473 of DASXCN010000184.1, forward strand.
GCCCGAGCCGGCCCGCGAGCTCGGGCGCGGCCAGTGCGGCGTCGATCTGCGCGGGCGCGGTGGCTCCGATGAGCGTGGTGGCGGTGCGGGGTTGCAGCAGAGTGAAGGCGATGGCCAGGGTCGCGGGGGTCGTCTGCAGTCGCCGTGCCGGCTCGCCCAGGGCGGCGCCGATGGCCAGCTCACCGGCGCGCCGGCGGTGGTCCAGTTCCGGGGTGAGGCGTCCGGAGGCCCCTGCGGCGTACTTGCCGGTGAGCGCGCCGCCCGCCAGCGACGCCGAGGGCACGAGCGACGCCCCCGTCGCCTCGAGCGCTGCGTCCATGGCGGGGTCCTCGACCCAATCCAGGCGCGCCAGGCTGTAGGGAAGCTGGGCCGCGCACGGCGGCGGGATGCCCTGGCGCCGGGCTTCGGCGCCCGCCTGCGCGATCTCCTCCGCGCGCCAGTTGACCACGGCCCATTCCGCCACGCGCCCGGTGGCGAGCACCGCCGCCATCTGCTCCACGGCCACCGGGACCGCGACCGCGTCGGGCAGGGTGGAGGAGTACAGGAGATCGAGCCGGTCAAAGCCCATCCGCTCCAGCGAGCCCTCGAGCTCGGACACCGCGTCCTGCCGGGGCCAGAACTCCCACCACAGCTTGTTGGACACGGTGACCGCGTCACGGGCGGCGCCGACGGCGCGAAACAGCTCGCCGAACAGGACCTCGGAGTACCCGGTGCCCAGGGGCGCGCGCCCCGTTTCGTCGTTGTAGCGGGCGTCGTCGAGGAAGTCGATTCCCGAGCGCAGCGCGTGGTCGAGGACGCGCTCGGCGTCGGCGCGCTCCATGCGCTCAAACGTCCGCCAGGAGCCCAGCGCGATCCGCGACACCTCCAGCGACGAGGCGCCGAGGCGGTGGCGGGGCAAGCCGACGTCAGGTGCCATCATCGGCGCCAGCCTACCCCGTGCGCGGGGCCCGCCCTCAGCCGGGCAGCCTCACCCACAATCGCGGTGCCAGCTCGGCCAGCACATCGGCATCCAGGTTCGACACGGCGGGCACACCGGCGCGATCCAGCGCGAGGCTCAGTTCCCGCCACGCCTGCGCCACCGGCGCGACCCGGGCGGTCGGTCCCCAGCCGACCGCGGCGCGCAGCTCGTCGGCGTGAATGCGGGCGTCGTCGGCGGTGAGCGAACCGAAGATGCGGTCGGTGCCGCCGACGAACACGTGCTGGCGGAGGACCTCCTGGACGGATGCCGGGCCCTTGGTCACGGCGCTGACATGGTCGCGGCGGCCACCGCCGCCTGTCCGTAGGAGATCGCGCCGTCGTTGACGGGCAGGCGCTCGGGGACCAGGACTCGCAGGCCGCCGGCATCAAGGCCCGCCGCGACGGACGCGAGCAGTCGCCGATTCTGGAAAACGCCTCCCGAGAGGACCACCCGCTCGGTGCCGTGCGTCGCCGCCTGCGCCAGACACATCTGTACCGTCGCCCGCGCGACCGCGGTGTGGAACCGGGCGGCGATCTCGCCCACCGCGACCCCCGCGGCCACGTCGGCGGTGACCGCTGCGATCGTCGGGCGAGGGTCGATGACCGCCATCCCGGCCCGGTCACTCAGCGGCATCTCGTAGGCTCCCCGCTCATACGGGTCGCATGCGGCCTCCAGTTCGATGGCCGCCTGACCCTCGTAGGTGACCTGCGCGCGGAGCCCGCACAGCGCGGCGACGGCGTCGCACAGGCGACCCATGCTCGTCGTCAGCGGCGACGCCGCTCCGCCGGCCACCAGGCGGCCGATCTGGGCCCACGCGCGCTCAGAGACCGACCCGGCCAGCGACGGCGGGAGCGCCGGCGCCTCGCCCAGCGCGGCCCACAGCCACGCACACGCCATCCGCCACGGCTGGCGGATGGCCGCCGCCCCGCCGGGCATCCGGACCGGGACCAGCGACGCGACCCGGGCGAACCCTCGCGCGTCCCCGTAGAGGAACTCACCACCCCAGACGGTCCCGTCGGTCCCGTAACCGGTTCCGTCGAAGATCGCGCCCAGCGCCGGAGCGGTGTCTCCGTGCTCGGCCAGGCACGCCGCAAGATGCGCGTGATGGTGCTGCACGCCGATGAGCTCCACGTCCTCGCGTTCGAGCGCGTACTTGGTCGCGAGGTACTCGGGGTGCAGATCGTGGGCGACGACCTCCGGGGCGACGGCAAACAGTCGCTGGAAATGGCCGATGCCGTCCGTGAACGAGCGCAGGGTCTCGTAGTTCTCGAGATCGCCGATGTGGTGGCTGACCCACGCGCGCTCGCCCTTGGCCACGCAGAACGTGCTCTTGAGTTGCGCGCCGCAGGCCAGCAGCGGGCGGGGCGTCCCGCCGTCCGGCAGCGCCAGGCTCGCCGGCACGTACCCGCGCGACCGGCGCAGGAACGCCGGCCGGGGGAGCGCGCGCACGACCGAGTCGTCGGTCCGGGTATGGATCGGACGGTCGTGGAGCAGGAACAGATCGGCGATCCCGTGCAGGCGCGACACGGCGTCCGCGTCGAGGAAGGCGATCGGCTCGTCGGAGACGTTGCCGCTGGTCATCACCAGCGGAACGGCGGCGCCGGCGGCGAGCAGGTGGTGCAGCGGTGAGTACGGGAGCATGACGCCCAGCTCGGGCGCCCCCGGCGCGACGGCCTTGGCCACCGGCGCATCCGCTCGCCGCGGGCAAAGGACGATCGGCCGCTCCACGCTGCGCAGCAGCTCGCGCGCCGGCGCGTCCAGACAGACCAGCGTCTCGGCCGCCGCCGGCGTCGGCGCCATCAGCGCGAACGGCTTCTCCTCACGGTGCTTGCGCGCACGCAGCGTCGCCACGGCGTGCTCATCGTCAGCCCGGCAGGCGAGGTGGTAGCCGCCGATGCCCTTGATCGCCAGGATCTGGCCCCGCCGCAACGCGGCCACCGCAGCAGCCAGCGCGGCCTCGCCGACCACCCCGGACCCCTCGCCGATCAGCGCCAGCGAGGGCCCGCAGTCCGGGCAGGCGTTGGGCTGGGCGTGGAAGCGGCGGTCCGCCGGGTCCTCGTACTCGGCCAGGCAGGCCGGGCACATGGCGAAGCCGGCCATCGTCGTCAGCGGCCGGTCATAGGGGACGCCGCGCACGATCGTGAAGCGCGGACCGCAGTTGGTGCAGTTGATGAAGGGGTAACGGAAGCGCCGGTCGGCGGGGTCGCCCAGCTCGCGCAGGCAATCGCCGCACACTGCCGTGTCGGGCGCGACCGGGGCGTCCGGCGTCTCGCCGCGCGGACTCTCGCGGATGGCAAAGGCCGCCTCGCCGCTGACCGGACGGGCCTCCCACGTCACGTGCTCGACGACGGCCAGCGGTGGGGCCTCGCGCCCCACCCGGGCCACGAACGCCTCCACCGCGGCGTCTAACCCCTCGACCTCGGTCACGACGCCCTGGGCGTCATTGAACACGAACCCGCCCAGCCCCAGTTCGCCCGCCAGGCGGTAGATGTAGGGCCGGAAGCCCACGCCCTGGACGGTGCCGCGCACGCGAACACGGACCCGCATTCCAGAGCCCGGCACCGGCGCGCGTACGCTCATCGGACCAACGCTCGCAGCGCGTGGTAGGCGCTCGCCTGCGCCTCCTGGATCCGCGGGATGTGCTCTGAGCGCGTGACGACGACGTGGTCGGCCAAGCCCTCCGCGGCCACCCGGCCTCCGTCATAGCCGACCATCGCCACCGTGACCAGGCCCCGCCGCCGGGCCTCGGCCAACGCCGCGATGACGTTGCTGGAGTTGCCCGACGTCGAGAGCGCCAGGAGCGCGTCGCCGGCCGCGCCGTAGGCGATCACCTGGCGGCTGAAGATCGCGTCGGTCCCGATGTCGTTGGCGATCGCGGTGAGGATCGCGGGGTCCTCGGTCAGGTCGATGGCCGGCCGCCCCGCCGACCGGAAGTCCGCGACGGCGTCCATCGCATCGGTGGCCGAGCCGCCGTTGCCCAGCGCCAGCAGCGTGCCGCCGCGCGCGAAGCACAGCCGCAGCGCCGTCGCCGCGTCGCCGAGCGCATCCGCGTTGTCGCCGAGGGTCTGCGCGCGCAGCTCGCCGGTGTCCGCCGCCTTGGCCAGCAACGAGCGCCGCACGTCCTCCACCACCGGCTCGAGCTTGTCCTCACGCTCGTCGAGGAAGGGATAGAGGAAGCTCGAGGCGCCGGCGTCGTGTGAGCGCCGCTCCCGGCGGCCCGCGAGCAGGCCCCGGTGCTCGAAGAACACGTGGACGAGCTCCCACAGCACGTGGTAGAGCGTCTCCACCAACTCCTGGGACACGTCGACGTCGGAGGTCGGCGGGATGAACTCCCACTCCGCGGGGTGGGTGGGGACCGCTGCGAAGGCGATCGTCAGGCAGCCGCGCCGGCGTGCCACCGCGATCGCCGCAGCGGCCTCGCCGTCGTCGTCGCCGGCGCCGAAGGCCATCGCGATGTCGTCGGCACGGGCGAGGAGGTGCACCTGAGCGGGCAACGACCCGCCCTCGCCGGCCAGGCCGAGTGCCGGGAGCGCGCGCTTGCCCACGATCACCGGGTGGACGAACTCGACGGCGACGTGGCGCGCGTCAGAGCGCGCGGCGGGGGACCGGCCGAACGCGATCAGTCGCCCGCCGCGGGCAAAGCGCTCGGCCATCAGATGGCACAAGCGCGCCAGGCGCTCGGACTCGGCGTCAAAGAAGCGGGCGTTGGCCTCGGTCCGTGTCGCCAGCAACGCGGCCAGTCCCGCCGACGGATCGACGGCGAGCTCCGTCGGGTGGCTCATCAGGCCAGGACCGCCTCCTGGCGGGTTGCGATCCGCGTGAGCCAACCGCGCCACGCGTCCAGGCCCTCGCCCGTGGTGGCGCTGAGCACCATCCGCTCGACGTCGGGGTGGACCTGATCGATGTTGTAGAGCAGGTGGTCGAGGTCGACGTCGAGGTGGGGGAGGAGGTCGATCTTGTTGACGATCACCAGGTCGCAGGCGCGGAACATGAGCGGGTACTTGAGCGGCTTGTCCACGCCCTCGGTGACGGCGCTCACCATGACCCGCGCGTCCTCGCCGATTCGGAACTCGGCCGGGCAGACCAGGTTGCCGACGTTCTCGACGATGAGCAGGTCGATGTCGTCGAGCGGCAGGGAGGAGATGGCCGAGCGGACCATGTTGGCATCCAGGTGGCACTCCCCTCCGAAGCCCGCGTCGGTGTTGATCTGAGTCACCGGCACGTGCAGGCTGGCCAGCCGGTCGGCGTCCATCGAGCCCTGCACGTCGCCCTCCAGCACGCCGACGCGCACCCCTGGCAGGTCGGCGACGACGCGCTCGAGCAGGGTCGTCTTGCCCGCCCCCGGTGCGCTCATGAAGTTGATCACCGTGACCTCGGCTCGGTCGAAGTCGGCCCGGTTGGCGGCGGCGATCGTGTTGTTGGCGTCGAGCGCCTCCTCGACCACTTTCACCTTTGTGCGATGCATTCGGCCTCCTCGACCTCGATTGACTCCACCTCGAACTCGTCCCCGCTGGCCACCGCCACGTCGCTGCCCGCGCATTGCGGGCAGCGGAACGCCGGGATCTCGATGTCCCACTCGTGATCGCACGTGTTGCAGCGCAGCCGCGCCGGGATGACCTCCTGCACGAGCCGCGCACCGTCGCACACGCTGTCGCGCGCGACGAACTCGAAGTAGAACTCGAGCGTGTCGGGGATCACCTGGCGCAGACGGCCGACCCGGAGGTTGACGACCGTGACCCGGCGTCCGCCGGCGTGTTTGGCGACGGTGTTGACGATGGCGCTGCTCAGCGACAGCTCATGCACGGCGCCCTCACTCCGCCGGCGCCGCGACCGCGCCGGCGCGCAACTCCTCGACGGTTTCCAGCACCAGTCCAACGGCCCGGTCCACCGCGCCCTGGACCCGCTCAGATAGGCCCCAGCCCATCTCGGACACCTGCTCGGGCTCGCAGGCGATGACCACGACCTTGCCGGGCCACGCCCCGACGGACTTCACGAAGCGCAGCACCGTCTGCGGGTCCATGGCGTGCGGGTTGATGACGTCTCCGTCCTCGATGCCGCCGGCCACCGCCTCCTCATCGGGCTCCATGACGTAGAGCGTCCCGGGTTCCCCGCCCTGCGGGGAGACATCCAGGATGACCAGTGCGTCATAGCCGCGCATCACCTCGTAGGCGAGATCCAGGCCGCCGGTGCCGGCATCCATGACCGATACGCCCTGGGGCAGCTCGACTCCCGACAGGCGGCGCGCCACCTCGCCCCCGAACCCGTCATCGCGCAGCCAGCTGTTACCCACGCCGGCGATCAGGATGCTGCGCAGCGCGTCCTCGCTCATGGCTCCATCACCTCCAGCTCCGGGGCGAAGAAGTACAGGTAGCGGCCGGTCTCCCGCATCAGCTCCTGGCCCGGGTCGTCGTCGATTGTCAGGCCCAGATGGGCTTTGCCGTCGTAGTCGGTGAAGATGCGCTCGATCGTCGCCGTGCGCCCGTCGAGCATGCGCGCCTGGATGTCGGCGTCATCGCCGGGACGGATGACCACCTTGCCGCCACGGCGAAACGTCTGCCCGTCGACGTTCAGCGCGGAGTCTCCCGCCCGCGGGTCGATGAGCCCAGGCGGCTCGGTGGGCGGCTCTCGGGTGACCGGGTCGCGCAGCTCCACGCGCCCATGCAGGGCCACGATGTCCTCGGGCGTCGCGCTCGCCGCCCGTTGCACCATCTCTCGCACGGCGGGGTCCTGGCGCTCGATCTCGGCGCGCTCGTCGTCTGACAGCGTCTTGACGTGCAGGAGCAAGGCCTCCTCGATCTCGGTGGAGTCAAAGAGCCCGCCGAGGCTCTCGGGGGCGAGCCGCGGATGGTCGGGGAGGACGATGGCGGCGCCCAGCACGACGTCGTCGGCGCCCGTGGCCAGCACCGGGAAGGTGTTGACCGAGCCGCAGGGCTCCTCCAGAGGCGACACGAACCGCCCGCCCGCCACGCGCAGGACGGGGTGGGTCGAGATGAGCGAGCGCCGCAGGGCGCCGGCGCGGTCAAGGCCGCTGGAGACGAGCGTGCGGTTCTCCACCCGCAGCCGGACCTCGTATTCGTCGTCGCGCAGCCGCGGCCGGGTCTCCAGCGCCATGCCCACGGTCAGGCCACCCACCGAGACCTCCTTGTTCGCCGGGCGTCCCGACAGCGCGCCGGCCATCGCGCCGGGCAGCCCCAGCTGGTGGGCCGTGGCCTGGTGGCGCTCCCCGGTGGCGGCGAGAAACCTCACCTCCGCGCTGAGGACCGCGTCGGCCGGCGCACGCAGCACGCAGCGCAGCTCCAAGTGGTCAAAGGTGCTGGGCAGGGCCGCCGCGTAGACCGGGGGGTAGACGATGCCGAACGGGGTGGGGGTGGCGTTCTTGGTCGCGCCCGGGGTGTACGGGTACAGGGCGTAGCCCTCCCACAGCAGCGAGTCGAGCAACTCCTCCAGGTGGTCAGCCATGGCCCCCCTCACCCAGCAACGCGGCGACGGTGTCGTCCAGCGTGGCGAGCCCTCGCTCCAGCTTGGCGCGCTGGAGCGACTGGAGCGTCTCGGAGCGCAGCCCCAGCCAAGCGGTCCCCGGGTAGTAGTGCTCGATCGTCTCGCGCCAGACGCGCACCGGCATCCGGAAGCCGATGGAGTTGCTCCATGGCAACAGCACGATCTGCAGCCTCCCGTCCTGGTCGGGGTAATAGACCATGCCGTTGAAGTGCAGGGCCAGCGGGGCCTCGCCGTCGGTCAGCGCATACAGGTACTTGGCCGCCGCCAGCTCCAGGTCGTAGTGGCAGGCCAGCGGCACCGTCACCGTGGTGCGCCCGGTGAACGCGGGCACGACGACGTCCAGCGCGGCCCACACGAGGCTGCGAGTGGTCACCGCCCACCGCTCGGGGGCGCCGAACAGCTCAACCAGACGATCGTGGGCGGCGGCGTCGTAGGCGCGTCGCGCCGGCTCGATCATGAGCTGGATCCTCAGCGCGAGCATGTAGACCGGTCGGCCGGCGGTCTCGGTCACCTCGAGATCGAGTGCCAGCATCGGGGCCGCGGCGTACTTCACCGGGCGGGCGCCGAGGATGGCGAACTCCACCTCAGGGGGCTGGTCCGGGGTGGGGGCGAGTGCGGAGGTGTTGGGGGTGGGGGTCGCAGCGACGTCCATCACCGTCCCGCCTTCACCCGGAGACCCTCGAAGAAGTCGTCGACCGCGACCTGGACGGCGGCGCCCCCGGAGATGCCCTCCCACGCAGCCTTGATCGTCCCGGTCAGCTCGTAGCAGCGATCGATCGGCGCGATCAAATACTCGTGCGGCTCGGACATCCGGTTGATGATCAGCCCCTCGACGTCGGGTTCGAGATCGCCGAGCACCGGATTGAGCTCCACCAGCCGGTTCCAGGACTCGAAGTGGAGCTCTGACTCGGTCGCGCCGGCGGGGCTCGGATAGAGCGCCACGACACACGCGGTGACCGTCGACTGCATGAAGAAGGCCAAGCCGATCGGGATCTGAAAGCTCGCCCACACGTCATCGGGCATCTCGAGATCTCCCAACCACAGCGTCCGGTTGCCGACCGGGCGGTAGTCGCCCTCGCCGGCGCGCATCCCCCAGCACGCCTCACACGAGCACACGATCCG
>DASXCN010000185.1:0-12212 GCA_036491155.1 Solirubrobacteraceae bacterium
GCCCCGTTTGGGCCCAAACGACGGCTGTCCGCACTCGGACGTGCGCGGGTGCGGCAGAATCACCCGCCGTGACGCTGGTCAAGACCGCCTTCTGGGCCTCTACGGGCCTCCTCGTCTACACGCATGCCGGTTATCCGGCGGCGCTGGCCATCCTGGACCGCGTCCGGGGCCCTCGCGCCGTCGGCGGCTCCGGCGACGCGGAGCGCGCGTCCGGGGGGCGCGCCACCGCGGCGGACGCGGCGCTGCCCGGCGTCTCGGTCATCGTCGCCGCCTACGCCGAGGAGGCGGTGATCGCCGAGCGGGTCGCCAACCTGCGGGCGCTGGACTATCCGCCGGGCCGCCTCGAGGTCATCGTCGCCTGCGACGGGTCCCCCGACGCCACCGCCCAGCGCGCCCGCGAGGCTGGTGCCGATCTGGTGCTGGAGCTGGCCCGCGGGGGCAAGGTGCGCGCCCAGGACGCCGCGGTGCGCCGGGCCCGCTACGAGATCACCGCTTTCTCGGACGCCAACGTGAGCTGGGCGCCCGACGCGCTGCGCCGCCTCGTCGAGCCGTTCGCCGATCCCGAGGTGGGCTACGTGTGCGGGCAGGTGCGCTTCGTCAACGACGCCGGGACCAACCAGGAGGGCCTGTACTGGCGCTATGAGATGGCGGTGCGCGCGCTCGAGTCCCGGCTGGCTTCGGTCACCGGGGGCAACGGGGCGATCTACGCCACCCGCCGGGACTCCTACATCGTGGTGGACCCGATCATGGGCCATGACCTCTCGTTCCCGTTCAACATGGTCAAACGCGGCTGGCGCGCCGTCTACGCACCGGGGGCGAAGGCCACCGAGAAGATGGTGCCCTCGATCGAGGGCGAGTTCCGGCGCAAGCGGCGGATGATGAGCCACGGCTGGCCGATCCTGGTCCGCGGCGGGATGCTCTCGCCTCGCGGCTATGACCCCGGCTACGCGGCGATGATCGTCTCGCACCGGGTCCTGCGCTACCTCTCGCCGTTCCTGCACCTCGCGGCGCTGGCGGCGGCCGTGGCGCTCATCGGCCAGGGCTGGGTGTACGTGGCGGCCACCATCGCCCAGGCGGGGCTGCTGGCGGCCGCGCTGGCGGCGCGCGCGGTGCCCGCTCGGCCGCTGCTGGTCGCTCGTTACTACGTGCTGACCACGGCCTCGCTGGCCGCCGGCCTGTGGGATTGGCTGGCCCACGGGACCCGGGCCGGCTGGGAGGCCGCGGAGGGCACGCGATGAACGTCAAACGTGGCCTTGACATCCTCATCGCGCTGCCCCTGGTGGTGCTGAGCGCGCCAGTCGTGGCGGTGCTCGCGCTTGCCATTCGCCTGGAATCCAGAGGGGATCCCATCTATCGCCAGACGCGCGTGGGCCAGGACGGCCGGCTCTTTGACATCTACAAGCTGCGCACGATGGTGAACGGCGCGGAGTTCACCGGCGCCGGCCTGGCCATCACCGCGGGCGACGCGCGGATCACGCGCCTGGGCGCGCTGCTGCGCCGCACCTCGCTCGACGAGCTGCCCAACCTGTGGAACGTGATGCGCGGCGACATGTCGATCGTGGGGCCGCGCCCGACGCTCAAGGGCCAGGTGGACCAGTACACCCAGCGCCAGCTCGGCCGCCTGGCGGTCAAGCCCGGGATCACCGGTTGGGCGCAGATCAACGGGCGCGCCTCGCTGCCGTGGCCCGAGCGCATCGAGCTCGACCTCTGGTACGTCGAGCACCGCTCGCTGGCACGGGACCTGCGCATCCTGGTGCGCACGCTGGGCCAGGTGCTGCGCGGCCATGGCGTCTACAAGGGAGCCACCGGCGGATGGCAGCCTCCCCCGCAGACGTAAGCGTCCTGCTCACCGGCGTGGGCAAGCGCTACGCGCTGGTGTCGGTATTCGCGCAGCACGCGCCGACGATCGCCGCCGACCCCAACCCGCTCGCTCCGGCCCAGTACGCCGCCCATCACCGGCGCTCGGTGCCGCGCTTCGATGACCCCGGCTACGTCCCCGCGCTCCAGGAGCTGTGCGCGGAGTTCGGCGTCGGCGCGGTGGTGCCGCTCACCGATCTGGACCTCGAGATCCTCGGCCGCGCTCGCCAGGACGGCGCGCTGCCCGCCTTCGTCCCCGATGGCGACATCGCCCGGGCCACCTTTGACAAGTACGAGACCCACCTGCTGCTCGAGCGCCTCGGGCTGCCGTCCCCGCCGACGGTCCTGCCCGGCGAGGCCGTCGACGGCTATCCGGTGATGATCAAGCCCCGGTGGGGCTCCGGAGCACGATCGATCCACCTCGCCCACGACGCGCGCGAGGCCGAGTTCCTGGCCGAGTACATCCGCGAGCCGGCGATGATCCAGCGCGCCATGCAGGGGCCGGAGTTCTCGATGGACTGCCTGTCGGACCTCGACGGCCGCTGCCTGAACGTGATCCCGCGCACGATGATCGAGTCGCGCGGTGGCGAGTCGATCAAGGGCACGGTCATCGCCGACGAGGAGCTCATGGACCTGGGACGGCGGGTGGTCGAGGCGCTTGGCTGCCGCGGCCCGTGCACCGTGCAGGCCTTCCGCGACCAGGAGATCGGCCTGGGCATCACCGATGTGAACACCCGCTTCGGCGGCGCCTGCCCCGCCCACCTCTACGCCGCGCTCCCCGGCCGCACGTACCCGGAGCTGATCGTGCGCATGGCGCGGGGCGAGCGGATCGAGCCCCACATCGGAGACTTCCGCGACGGCGTCACCTTCACGCGTTACTACTGGCAGCTCGAGCTCGACACAGAGCTGCACCCGACCGGCCGCGACCTGCTGACCCCGCCCGGTCCGCCAATCCCAGCGCCTGCCGCGCTACGTACCGAGTCATAACCAGCGCTCTAACGTTTACCGGTACGCTTAGTGCCGTGGCTATCACTGTCACGCAGCTGACGGCGTTTTTGGCGGTCGTGCGCGGCGGCTCGGTGACCGCCGCGGCCGACGAGCTGGTCGTGACCCAGCCCTCGGTCTCCTCGGCGATCTCGGCACTGGGCCGCGAGGTGGGCTGCGAGCTGTTTGAGCGCGCCGGGCGGGGCATTCGCCTCACCGAGGCCGGGACCGCCTTCGCGCCCTACGCCGCCGACGTCATCGGGCTGCTGGAGCGCGGGCGCCGGGCGGCGCAGGAGGCAGCCGCGGGCAGCGGGCGGCGGTTGCGCATCGCCGCGGTGACCACCGCGGCCGAGTCCTTCGTGCCCGGGATGATGCGCCACTTCGCCGATGCCCACCCCGACGTCGAGCTCACCCTCGACGTCGGCAACCGCGCGCACGTCATCGACGCCGTGCTGCGCCACAGTGCCGATGTCGCCATCTCGGGCACGCCACCGGGCGACGACCGCCTCCTCGCCGCGCCGCTGTCAGAGAACCGGATCGCCTGCATCACCGCGCCCGAGGACCCGGCGACGCGGGGCCGGCACGCGGGCGCCGAGCTCGCCGACCGCGCCTGGCTGCTGCGCGAGCCCGGGTCGGGGACGCGGACGCTCAATGAGCAGTTCCTGGCCGACCGGGGGCTTGCCCCGCGGGTGCTGGAGCTCGGCTCAAACGGCGCCATCAAGCAGGCCGCCCGCGCCGGTCTGGGGGTCTCGCTGCTCTCGCGGGACGCCGTCGAGGCCGAGCTGGCCGCCGGGCAGCTGGGCGAGATCGTGCTCCGAGACGCGCCGCGCAGCCGGCCTTGGTACGTGCTGCGCTCATCGGTGGGACCGGCGCGGCCGGTGGTCGCGGAGCTGCTGGCCCACCTGCGCGACCGCTACGTGGCCGGGAGCGCCGAGGGGGCAGCCTGACCCGATTGCGCGAGCTGGTCGGCGCGCGCGCCGTTGGCTCCCAGCGCCACCGCTGCCCGCGCGGTCACCAGTTGATAGAGGACGAGCAGCTGGGTGACCGCCAGCGCCTCTGAGCGGTGCAGCTCGGTTCCGACCGTGAACTCGCCCAGGCGGTCGCCGCGCAGGTGGCTGGCAAAGTGCAGCCGGTCCCAGATCGCCGCCTCGAAGGCGGCGCTGCGCGCCGGGTCGATGGTGCCCGGGATCCACAGCTGCATCTCGGAGCCGCGCTGGGCCATGCGGATCGGGCTGTCGCCCTCGGTGAGCGCGGGCAGGTCGGGATGGGCGAGCCCGGGGCGCATAGCGAGCTCGACGTCGAGGTGCTCGGGGTCGCCGCCGTCGCCGGGCATGAACGAGATGACGATGTCCGCGTAGGGGCGTTGGGGGCGGATGAACGTCTCGGCGTCGGCCTCGCGCCGGTCGAGCTCGGCCAGCACCTCGTCGGTGGTGTACCCGCGGCGGCTGCAGTCGCGCTGGACCTTCCAGCGCCGGCGCAGGTCCTCGGGCGGGTCGAGGAAGATCCGGACGTCGTAGGTCTCGCGCATCCCGGGGGTATGGAAGCCCAGCATCCCCTCGACGATCGTGAACTGCGACGGGGTGACGTGCTCGGCCGGGGACAGCGTCCCGTCGCGGTGACGGTAGACGGGCTTGAGGATCGCCTCACCGGCGCGCAGGTGGACGAGATGCTGCTCGAGGATGTCGAGGTGATTGGCGTCGGGGTGCAGCGGCGTCGTCCCCTGCTCGGAGCGCTGGGCCCGGGTGTAGCGGTGATAGTGGTCACCGTCGATGTGCGTGACCTGGGTCTCGCCGAGGATTCGCACCAGGCCGCGTGTGAGCGTCGTCTTGCCGGTGGCGGAGTCGCCGCAGATTCCGAGCAGGATGGGTCGCATCGTCGTGTCCGGAGCGTAGGGAGCCGCGGGCGGCGCGACAACTCAAATCGAGCGGGGACGTATAGGCCTGTCTCAATGCCATCAAGGCAAATCAGTCTTTGACGTCTATATGGGCCCCGCCTACGCTGCCGCGCATGCTCTCCACCGCTGACACCAAGAAGGACCGCTGGGCCTCGGGCGTGACCCCGTACGCCGAGATGGGTTACTTCGATCCCGACTACGTGCCCAAGCCCACCGACGTCCTCGCGGCCTTCCGGATCACGCCCCAGCCGGGCGTCGATGCCGTGGAGGCCGCCGCGGCGGTGGCCGGCGAGTCCTCCACCGCCACCTGGACGGTGGTGTGGACCGACCGCCTCACCGACTATCGCCACTACCAGGCCAAGGCCTACGACGTGGCGCCGGTGCCCGGTCGCGAGGGCGAATACATCGCCAAGATCGCCTACGACCTCGACCTGTTCGAGGAGGGATCGATCGCCAACATGACCTCCTCGATCATCGGCAACGTGTTCGGCTTCAAAGCGCTGCAGGCGCTGCGCCTGGAGGACCTGCGCATCCCGCCCCACTACGTCAAGACCTTCCAGGGGCCGCCGCACGGGATCGTGATGGAGCGGGAGTACCTGGACAAGTTCGGCCGCCCGCTGCTGGGCGCCACGGTCAAGCCCAAGCTGGGGCTGAGCGCCAAGAACTACGGCCGCGTCGTCTACGAGGCGCTGCGCGGAGGCCTGGACTTCACCAAGGACGACGAGAACATCAACTCGCAGCCGTTCATGCGCTGGCGCGATCGCTTCCTGTACGCCACCGAGGGCGTCAACCGCGCCTCGGCGGCCAGCGCCGAGGTCAAGGGCCACTACATGAACGTCACCGCCGCCACGATGGAGGAGATGTATGAGCGCGCGGAGTTCGCGCGCGAGATCGGCAGTGTGATCATCATGATGGACCTCACCGTGGGCTACACGGCGATGCAGTCGATGTCGCGGTGGGCCCGGCGCAACGGGATGATCCTGCACCTGCACCGCGCCGGCCACGGGACGTACACCCGCCAGAAGAGTCACGGCGTCTCGTTCCGCGTGATCGCCAAGTGGTGTCGCCTGCTCGGGGTTGACCACCTGCACGCCGGCACCGTGGTGGGCAAGCTCGAGGGCGACCCGGCGATGATCGCCGGCTACTACGACACGCTGCGTCTGGACCACGTGCCCGAGAACCCGGAGCACGGGATCTACTTCGACCAGGACTGGGCCTCGCTGCCGGCCGTCATGCCCGTCGCCTCCGGGGGCATCCACGCCGGGCAGATGCACCAGCTGCTGCGCTACCTGGGCGAGGACGTCGTGCTGCAGTTCGGCGGCGGGACCATCGGCCACCCGATGGGGATCGCCGCCGGCGCCACCGCCAACCGCGTTGCCGTGGAGGCGATGATCCAAGCGCGCAACGAGGGCCGCGACTACTTCGACGAGGGGCCCGACATCCTCGAGCGCGCCGCCCGCGGCTGTCCCGAGCTCGATGCCGCGCTGCAGGTGTGGAAGGACGTCACCTTCGACTTCCAATCCACCGACACGCCCGACTACGTCGTCACGCCCACCATCGCCTGAAAGGGGCTCGCCATGCGCGTCACCCAGGGAGCGTTCTCATTCCTGCCCGACTTCACCGATGAGCAGATTGCCGCACAGATCCGCTACGCACTGGACAAGGGGTGGTCGATGAGCGTCGAGCACACCGACGACGCCCATCCGCGCAACTCCTACTGGGAGATGTGGGCCCAGCCCTCCTTCGAGCTCCTTCCCGAGGACTACGAGGTCGTGCTGGGCGAGGTGCGGGCGTGCCGCCAGGCCCACCCCGAGCATTACGTCAAGCTCATCGCCTACGACGCCCGGCGTGGGCGCCAGACGACCGCCCTGAGCTTCATCGTCGGACGCCCCGCCGTCGAGCAGGCCTTCCGCGTCGAGCGCGCCGACGTCCAAGACCGCGTCGTCCGCTACCGGCTGGCGCCGACGCGATGAGCGCGCTGCAGGCGGTGCCGGTGCCACCGGAGGGCCTCGCGCCGCGCGTCGAGGTTGACATCGACATCGAGCCCGTGCTGGCCGAGCTCGACGCCGAGCTGGTGGCGCTGGCCCCGGTCAAGCGCCGGCTGCGGGAGATCGCCGCCCTGCTCGTCGTCGACGAGCTCCGCCGCCGGGTCGGCCTGGCGGCCGGTCGCCCGACGCTGCACATGTGCTTCACCGGCAACCCGGGGACGGGCAAGACCACGGTGGCGCTACGGCTGGCCGAGATCCTGCATCGCCTGGGCTACATCAAGCGCAACCACGTCGTCGCCGTGACCCGCGACGACCTCGTGGGCCAGTACGTGGGCCACACCGCGCCCAAGACCAAGGAGGTCCTCAAGCGCGCCTACGGCGGGATCCTCTTCATCGACGAGGCCTACTACCTGCACCGCCCCGAGAACGACCGCGACTATGGCGTCGAGGCCATCGAGATCCTGCTCCAGGTGATGGAGAATGAGCGCGAGCGCCTCGTGGTGGTCCTGGCCGGATACCGTGACCGGATGGACGAGTTCTTCGCGCTCAACCCCGGAATGGCGTCGCGCGTCGCTCACCACATCGACTTCCCCGACTACGGGACCGACGAGCTGATGGCCATCGGCGCGCTCATGCTCGGCGAGGCGTCCTATGAGCTGTCGTCTGAGGCCGCCGCGGCGTTGCGGGAGTCGTTGGAGCGTGGGGCGGGCCGGCCGGGCTTTGCCCACGCCCGTAGTGTGCGCAACGCGGTGGAGCGGGCGCGGCTGCGCCACGCCAACCGCATCTACGAGGCGGTGCGCGACGGGATCGACGCGACCCCCCGCCAGCTGAGCCGCATCGAGGCGCAGGACATCGCGTGATCCCGCGCCCGGTCATCCTCGGGGTCGTCGGCGACTCGGCCACCGGCAAGACGACGATCAGCCGCGGGCTGGTGCGGGTGCTGGGCGAGGACAGCGTCGCTCACATCTGCACCGACGACTACCACCGCTACGACCGCGCCCAACGGGCCGAGCTGGGCATCACGCCCCTGCACCCCGACTGCAACCACCTGGACATCATCACGCAGCATCTGACGCACCTGCGCCGCGGCGAGCCGATCCTCAAGCCCGTCTATCGCCACCAGGACGGCAGCTTCGCGCCGGCCGTGCACGTGCGCCCCGAGCGCTTCACGATCATCGAGGGCCTGCTGGGCTACCACCGCCCGGCCATGCGCGAGATCTACGACGTCCGCGTGTTCCTGGCGCCGCCCGAGCAGCTGCGCCGCCGCTGGAAGGTGGCGCGCGACTGCTCACGCCGCGGCTACACGACCGACCAGGTGCTGGCCGAGCTGGACCGCCGCGAGCCCGACTCCGAGGCCTTCATCCGCCCCCAGCGCCACCACGCCGACATGCTCGTCTCCTTTCTGCCGCCCGCCGACGCCGGCGACGACCATCTCGACGCCGAGCTCACGCTGCGAGACGGCCTGCCCCACCCCGACCTGGCGCCCTTCATCGACGGGCGGCCGGACGGGCTGACATTGACCGAGCGCGACGGCGAGAGGGTGCTGCGCATCCCGGGGCGGATCGACCCGGGCCAGGCCGCCGCGATCGAGGAGGCGATCTGGGCGCGGATGCACTTCGCCACCCACCTGCGGGCCCGGCGCCTGGGCGAGTTCACCGTGGCCACGGACCTGCGCCGTTCCGAGGCACTGGCCCTCGTCCAGCTCCTCATCCTGTACCACCTGGTCACGGCGCGGGCGACCGTGGCTCTGGGCGGCGAGCGCGCACGCGCCGACGCCCTCGCGGTGGGCTGAGGCCCCGGCGCCGACACCCTCGTGTTGGGCTAAGCCTTCGCTTAGGTCCGGTTGCGCGGTGGCCCGCACGGCAGTCAACCTTCAGGGTGTGAGAGGGCGGCTGGATAGGCTTTTGGTGTGATCGATTCCGCTGTCGTCGCCGCTACCCAGGACACGGCGATCGCATGGCTGGCCGAGGAACGGCGTGTCGTGCAGGCGCTGCTGGTCGAGGTCGAGGGCTCGGCGCCGCTGCCGGTGGGCGCCATGATGGTCATCGACGACCAGGGCAACATCGAGGGCTCGATCACCGGCGGGTGCGTCGAGGGGGCGGTCGTCACCGAAGCCGAGGACCTGCTCGCGGCGGGCTCAGCGGCCCCCGGCAAGATGCTGCGCTACGGGATCTCCGACGAGCTGGCCGGGACCGTCGGCCTCATGTGCGGCGGCATCGTGCACATCCTCGTCTACGAGCTCACCGGCGAGGCCGCCGAGGTGGAACGCGCGGTTCTTGAGGCCCATGCCGAGGGGCGTCCCGCCGCCGTGGCCACACTGGTCGACGGCGACAGCGCCGGCCGGCGCCTGGCGGTGATCGACAACACCCTGCTCGGCTCGCTGGGCGACACCGAGCTGCTGGACCGCAATGTCACCCGCGAGGCCCAGGGCCTGCTGGAGGAGGGCAAGTCAACGCTGCGGCGCTTCGGCGCCGACGGGGCCACCCTGGGCGACGACCTGCGCGTCCATATCCGCTCCTACGCCCTGGCGCCTCAGATGTGGATCATCGGCGCCATCGATTTCTCGGCGGCGCTGGCCCCGTTCGCCTCCCAGATCGGCTACGAGGTCACGATCTGCGACGCCCGGGATCGCTTCGCCCGCTCCCGGCGCTTCTCGTCGGCGGCGAGCGTGAAGATCGGCTGGCCCCAGGACGTCATGGCCTCCGTCGAGCTGGGCCCGCGCGATGCGGTGCTGGTCTTCACCCACGACCCCAAGTTCGACGAGCCGGCGCTGATCGCCGCCCTGCACACCAACGCTGGCTACATCGGCGCGCTGGGCTCGCGCCAGACCACCGCCGACCGCGAGGAGCGCCTGCGCCGCGTGGGCATCGGCGAAGCCGACCTGGCCCGCATCCACGCTCCCTGCGGCCTGGACATCGGCAGCCGCACCGCGGAGGAGACCGCGGTGTCGGTGCTGGCCGAGATCATTGCCGCTCGGGCAGCCCGGGCGGGGTCGCCGCTGCGCCAGACCAGCGGACCGATTCACGGGCACGATCGCGCTCAGGCCTGAGCAGTAGCGCACCGCTGAGCGCGGCCAGCAGCGACGTGGAGGCGATCACGATCCAGCCGTGCTGGAACGCGGTGTGCTGCTGGGCGCCGGTGAGCGGGGTGCCGATGACGGCGACCAGCACGGCCACCCCGATGGCCAGTCCCACCTGGCGCAGCATGTTGACCACCGCCGAGCCGGTGGCGAACGAGTGCGGCGGCAGCGACGACGCGCCGGTGGACATGAACGTCGGAAGGGTGAGTCCCACGCCGATCCCGGTCATCAGCATCCCGGGGAGCATCTCGCCGGCGTAGTTCGGGGTCAGGCCCGAGCGCACCACCCACCACGTCACCCCGGCGGCGTAGACCGTGGCCCCGGCGGCGATGACGCGGCCGGGCCCGAAGCGGGCGATGAGCCGCCCCGCGACGAGGAAGGCGAACAGCGGGACCATCAGCGGGCCGGGGGCCACGGCAAGGCCCGTCTGCAGCGCGGACCAGCCCCATACCTGCTGGTCCCAGAGGACGATCGAGAGCAGCATCGCCCCGAAGGCGATGGAGAACACGATCGCCACGACGCTCGAACCGGTGAAGGCGCGGATGCGGAACAGCGAGGCGTCGATGAGCGGGTTGCGCGCGTGGACGCAATGCAGCGCGAAGGCGACCAGCGCGGCGGCGGCAGTGGTCAGGGCCACGATCGTCTGCACCGATCCCCAGCCCCAGTCGTTGCCCTGGACCAGCCCCAGCGTCAGCGCGCCCACGCCGGTGGTGACCAGGACGGCGCCCAGCGCGTCCGGACGCGGGCCGGGGTGGCCGGTGACCTGCGGCAGGCGCCGCCATCCGACGGCGATCGCCGCGAGGCCGATGGGAACGTTGACGTAGAACACCCACCGCCAGCTGGCGGCGACCAGCAGCCCGCCCACGACGGGACCCAGCGCGGCGGCCAGGCCGCCGATGGCCGTCCACGCGCGCACGGCGCCCTGGCGGCGCTCGGGCTCGGTGGTGGCCAGCACCAGGCTCAGCGAGGTCGGAGTCAGCAGCGCCGCGCCCGCGGCCTGCAGGATGCGGAAGACGACGAGCATGGTGAGGCTGGAGGCCGCCCCGCAGGCCGCCGAGGCCGCCGTGAACACGGCGACGCCGAGCAGGAAGCCGTTCTCACGCCGCCGGCTCTCCGAGAGGCGGCCGAAGAGCACCAGCAGCGCCGCGTAGACGATGGCGTAGGCGTTGAGCACCCACGACAGGTCGCCCAGGCTGCGCTGGTGCAGGTCCCGCGCGATGTCGGGCAGGGCGACGTTGACGATGAACAGGTCGAGGCTCGCCAGGACGACCCCGGCACACACGATCACCAGCACCAGCTTGGGGGACGCATCAGCGCGCCGGGAGGGAGTCTGGCTTAGGAAGCTCATAGCCAGGCACCGTACCACACTGGCTTAGAGGTTGCTAAGTCAGCTATACTCAGCCGCGTGATGAGTGAGACGACAACGACGATCCAGATGACGGGGGCGCTCGAGCCGCGCGACGGCTGGACCGCCGACCGCTGCCCCATGGCGCACGCGCTGGACGTCGTGCGCAACCGCTCGGCGTTCCTGGTGCTGCGCGAGGCCTTCTACGGCGCCACGCGCTTCGACGAGTTCGTCGCGCGCACCGAGCTGTCCGAGCCGGTCGCCGCCGCACGTCTGCGTGAGCTCACCGACGCGGGCCTGCTAGAGCGCGAGCCCTACCGTGAGCCCGGTCAGCGCACCCGCCACGCCTACCGGCTCACCGAGAAGGGCGCCGACCTGCTGCCCGCGGTCGTCGCGCTGATGCAATGGGGTGACAAGTGGGTCCTGCCGGGCGGGGCGCGGGTGGAGATCCGCCACGAGGGGTGTGGGGCGCCCGTGACCGCGGAGCTGCGGTGCGGCCACGATCACGCGGTTGGGCGCGACGAGTTGGAGCTGGCCCGGCGCTGATTTGGGGGCTGCTGCGGGGGTCCCGCGTCGGGGTTTCGCACGTTCTGCAGCCCACAGCTGCATTCTGTGAAACTCGTGCCGGCGCGGATCAGGTTTTGCGCACGGTGCAGGTCGGGAGCGTGCCGAGACGCCTGGGCGAGCGCTCACCCACCAGCTCCGAGGGTCTGGCCCCTCGGATAAAGTCGCGCCGCCTTGCGCCGCCGCGACTTCGCCCGCCTCGCCGCCCCGATGATCGCGGCCGCCGCCCTCGCCGCCCCCGCGGCCACGCCCGCGGCCGCGCACGCCGCCGCCACGCCCTCCGCTCCCACCGACGGCTGGGCCGGCGCCGGGACCGTCCAGGCTCCCGGCGGCCCGTACCTCACCGACCAGCAGGGCCGAATGCTCCAGCTCCACGGGGCCAACCTGGTGGCCAAGTGCGGCGGCGGCTCGGTGGACATGCCCGTGCCCGGGACGCCGTGCGTGGGTCCCGCCCAGGGCCCGCGGCTGGCCTACGTGCTCTCCCCCGACGCCACCGACCCG
>DASXCN010000186.1:0-7385 GCA_036491155.1 Solirubrobacteraceae bacterium
GAGGCCGGGGCGATCTCGCTATACCCCGGCGCCGCCGGCCCCGTCAGTGGCTGATGGGTGCCGAACGTGATGCTGTTGCTGGTGAGCCCAGGTTGGCTCGAACTCCCGCCGCTGCTCGACGAGCCGCAGCCCACGGCCGCCACGGCCAGGCCTGCGGTCACGGCGGCGGCGATCAGCCGCCGGCGTTTGACAGCTCCCATCTCACTCCTCCTCCACTTGTTGGTGACCTTCCGCCGGCGCCCCAGAAGCGGGCTGTCCGCCGGCTGCCCGAGCCCATCGAGGGGCTCGGGACAATTCGATACGTTTTCCCTCGCGTGTTTCAAATACTAAGGTGGGGGCATGAGCGCTGCAACCGAGTCCCGTCCACCGCGCCGCGGGCGCCCGGCCACCGCCAGCCGCGAGGACGTGCTCGCCGCCGCGCGTGCTCAGTTCGTCGCCGGCGACCGGGTGGACCTCACGATCGTGGCCCGGGACCTCGGGCTGGGCCGCGCCACCATCTATCGCTGGTTCGGCTCGCGTGAGCGCCTGCTCTCGGAGGTCATCGCCGACGAGTCCGAGGTGCTCATCCGCGGCCACCGCCGCCACGTGCGCCGCCGCGGCGTGCCGGGCCTGCTGGAGGTCTTCGATCGCATCAACCGGAGCCTCGCGCGCTCGATGCCGCTGCGCCGGTTCGTCGAGCAGGAGGGCGCCGCCGCCCTGCGCCTGCTCACCTCGAGCACCGGCGCGGTGCAGTGCCGCGGCGTCGCGTTGATCACCGACATGATCGACGCCGAGGTCGACGCGGGCCGCTTCGATCCCCCGGCCGATCCCGAGACGTTGGCCTACGCCATCGTCCGCCTGTGCGAGGCCTTCCTGTACAACGACGCGGCGTTCGGGATCCGGGGCGATCATGAGCGGCTCCGGGAGGTCCAGGCAGCACTCCTGGGCGTTCCCCATACCGCGCCCCCCAAGCGCCGTCGCAAGACCACTCGCACCTCCCACTCAGGCTGAGCCCCGGGCCGAACGCAGGCGGCCGAAGATCGCCCGCAGACCGCCTTGGATCCCGCTGGGCCACAAGATCATGGCCACGATCAGCACGATCCCGTAGATGGCCAGCGGCAGGTTGGCCGAGACCTTGGTCGACAGCGAGAAGGAATGCGCGAGGTCGGTGGTCCAGTTGGGCAGGAGGGTGAGCAGCGCGGCGCCCCATATCGCCCCGACCAGTGACCCCAGCCCTCCCAACACGACACCTGTCAAGAGCGACAGCGACAACTGCAACGGGAAAGCTCCGGGCTGGGCCAGCTGGAGCACCACCGCCAGCAGCGCGCCGCCCAACCCGGCGCACCCCGCCGAGATGATGAACGCGGTCGTCTGCGTGCGGCCCACCGACAGCCCGCTCAGCGAGGCGGCGATCTCGTCGTCGCGCACTGCGCGGAACGAGCGACCCACGCCGCTGCCGATGACGTTGTAGAGCACGAACAGCACCACCACCGCCCCGGCGCCGGCGATCCACGCCTCCCAGCGCTCGAGCGGGAAGTCGGCGCCCAGCCACGAGGGCGGGATCGGCGGGTTGATGGTGAGCCCGTTCTCGCCGCCCAACAAGCCCGAGAACTTGTCGGCCAGCGCCGGCAGGCCCACCGCGAAGGCGAGCGTCGCCCCGGCCAGGTACGGGCCGCGCAGGCGACTGGCCGCCGCCCCCACCGGGATCCCCACGAGCACGCTGACCACCACCGCGGCCGCGATCGCCGGCAGCAGCGCCCACCCCTCGTCGCCGATGAGCAGCGCCACCGTATAGGCGCCCACCGCCATCAGGGCGCCGTGTCCCAGCGAGATCTGGCCGCTCTGCCCGGCGAGCACGGTGAGCCCGGCCAGCGCGGCGAAGTAGTAGGCGCCCGTGGCCAGCTGCAGATCGTTGTAGGCGCTGACGAAGTCCGACACCACCAACAGCACCACCGCCGCCAGCGCGGCCCAGGCCAGCGACCGCGCGAGCGTGCTACGCGCCAGCACTCCGCGCAGCGCCGCGGTGCGCACCGCCGCCGTGCGGGTCGCGCCCTGCTCGGCGGTCATACGCGCCGCTCCGCGCTTGCCGCAAACAGCCCGCCGGGACGGAGCATCAACACCGCCACCAGGATGACCAGCGCGGCCAGGGGCACCAGCGAGGAACCCACGTATCCCGATACGTAGGAGAGCGCGACCCCGAGGGCCACCCCGCCGATGACCGCCCCCGGCGGGCTGTCCAGGCCGCCGAGCACGGCGGCCACGAACCCGCTGATGAGGATCGGGTCAAAGCTGTTGGGGCCCAGGAACACCGAGGGGGCGACCAGCACCCCGGCCAGCGCGCCGGCCACCGCGGCCAGCGCCCAGCCGACGGTGAACATCCGTGACACCCGCACCCCGAGCAGGCGCGCCACCTCGGGGGCGAAGGCCGAGGCGCGCATCTGCAGCCCCAGCGCGGTAAGCCGAAACAGCGCCGCGAGGCCCACGGCCACCCCGATGACCACCAGGACGATGAACGTGTCATTGGGCGTGAAGAGCAGGCGGGTGCCGCCGACCTCGTACCCGCGCAGCGAGAACGCCGGCGGGAACGAGCGCGGCGTGTTGCCCCAGATCATCCCCGCCACGGCCACCAGCAGGGTGTAGAGCCCCAACGTCAAGATGACGGCGTTCAACGGCGGGGCGGACTCCACCGGCCGGATCAGCACCCGCTCAACCAGCGCCCCGAAGACCAGCCCGGCGGCGAGGGCCACCGCGAATCCGAGCCAGTAGGAGCCCGACGACGAAATGACCGCCGAGGCGATGAAGGTGGTGATCATCAGCATCGCGCCCTGGGCGAAGTTGACGATCCGGGTGGCGCGCCAGATGAGGACCAGGGCCAGCGCCACCGCCGCGTACACCGCGCCGTCGGAGATGCCGCTCAAAGTGAGGTCGATGAACTTGGTCATGCGCGCCTCCTAGAAGCCGAGGTAGGCGTGGCGGAGTTGCTCGTCGGCGGCGAGCTCTGAGGGCTCGCGGTCGGCGACGACACGCCCCAGGTTGAGCACGATCCCGCGGTTGGCGATCGACAGGGCGCTGCGCGCGTTCTGCTCGACCAGCAGCACGGCCAGCCCGAGGTTGTCGGCCAGGGAGCGGATCATCGCCATGATCTGCGCGACGATCACCGGGGCCAGGCCCAGCGACGGCTCGTCGAGCAGGAGCACCTGCGGGCGTGCCATCAGGGCCCGCCCGATCGACAGCATCTGGCGCTCGCCGCCCGACAGGCGCGAGGCGGGCTGGTGCTGACGCTCGCTCAGCCGCGGGAACAGCTCATAGATCTCCGCGATCGGCGCCGCCGCGCCGCGCCGCCACAGGCCGCCCAGGCGCAGGTTCTCCTGCACGGTGAGCTCGGCGATGACGCCGCGCCCCTCGGGGACGTGGGCGACGCCGCGGCGCACGATCTCCTCGACGGCCATGCCGGTGATGTCGGCGCCGCCGACCTTCACCCGCCCCGACTGTGGCGCCACCAGCCCGGTGATGGTTCGCAGCAGCGAGGTCTTGCCCGCGCCGTTGGCGCCCAGGACCGCCGTGACCGTGCCCTCCGGGGCCTCGAGCGACACCGCGTCGACGGCGCGCACCGGGCCGTAGTCGGTGGTGAGCTCCTCAACGCTGAGCATCGGCCCTCCCGCTCGCCAGCGCCGTGTCGGTCGTCTCCGCGTCGCGGCCCAGGTAGGCCTCGAGCACCTGCGGGTCCTGGCGCACCGTCGCGGGGTCGCCCGCCGCGATCACGCGCCCGAAGTCCAGCACCACCATCCGATCGCAGACCGAGGTGACGAGGTCCATGTGGTGGTCCACCAGCATCACCGCGATCGAGCTGCCCAGCGAGCGGATCGTGTCCGCCAGCGCGGACATCTCATCGCTGTCGAGACCTCCGGCGGGCTCATCGAGGAGCAGCAGGTCAGGCTCGCAGGCCAGCGCGCGGGCCAGTGCCACCCGCTTCTGGGCGGCATACGGCAGCTGGCCCGGCCGGGCCTCCGCCATGTCAGCGCAGCCCACCCGTCCAAGCGCCGCCGCCGCCCGCTCGCCCAGGCCCCGCTCGTCGCGGTCCGCGCGCGGGCGCGCCAGCATCGCGCCGACGACACCGGCGCGGCGGAAGCGCTGCGCTCCCACCATCACGTTCTCGCGGACGGTGAGGTCGGTGAACAGGCCGACGCCCTGCAGCGTGCGGGCGATTCCCAGCGAGGCCAGCTGGTTGGGCCGGACGCCGTCGAGGGCCCGATCACGCCAGCGCATCGTGCCCGAGGCCGGTTTGACAAAGCCGCAGATGACGTTGAACAGCGTCGTCTTGCCCGCGCCGTTGGGCCCGATGATCCCCAGGACCTCGCCTTGACAGGCCTCGAGCGAGATGCCGTCCAAGGCGGTGATCCCGCCAAAGGACACGGAGATCTCGCTCACCGAGAGCTTGCCGCTGGTCTCCTCCTCCTCCGGCACGGGGGGCAAGCTACCGGAGGGTGGCGACGATGCCAATAGTGATACACGACATGCTGCGAGTTCTTAATACATTCTCGACCGGCCGTGCGCCGGTTCCCTGACGCCGCCGGTTCACGGCCGTTCCTCAGAGCACCGGGTCGGAGTCCCGATACAACGGCTCCACGCCGGCCACCGCAAGCATCTCGCAGTAGCCGATCACGTAGTCGCGCGGGCGCTCCATCGGCTCGGCGTGCTTGGGGGTCAGGCAATAGGTGCGCTCGGCCAGATGCGGGCCCTGCCAGCCGTGCAGAATGTTGGCTGCGGTCGCGCCGCGCAGCATGGCGCGGATGTCCCGGTCGATCATCGCGCGGGGGTGGAGGGAAACATCTCCTCGTTTTTCCCGGTCGCGCAACGCTTCACACACCTGAGCGACAATTCTCTTGTGACCGGCATGCCTCTGCTCCTCGCCAGACACGGGCAGACCGCCGACAACGCCAACGGTCTCATCCTGGGACGGCGTGACCCGCCTCTATCCGCACTGGGCGAGCAGCAGGCGGCGGAGCTGGCCGTCCAGGCCCGAGCCCGCGGCGTGGTCGCCGTCTGGTGCTCGCCGCTGCTGCGCGCCCGCCAGACGGCCTCGATCGTCGGCCACGCGCTCGGCACCGATCCGGTCGTCCTTGACGACCTCATCGAGTCCGCCCGCGGCGACTGGGAGGGGGTGCCCCAGACGGTCTTGACCGTGCACACGCCCGAGCTGTTCACCGCCTTTGAGGCCGGGGACCCGGACTTCGTGTTCCCGGGAGGGGAGTCGATCCGCTCCCAGGTGCTGCGCACCCGCCGCGCCCTGAGCCGCGTCGCCGACGGGCCCCAGCCGTCGCTGGTGGTCGCGCACGCGGGCACCATCCGGGCGGCGCTCATCGCCGTCGGGCAGCCGGTGCCGCCCGAGCGGGCGCTCATCAACGGAGCGGCGGTCGCCGTGGAGTGGAGCCACGACGACCGCCCAAACTGATGGCTGCCGTCCCACCGTGGAAGGCAGCCACCGGCGCCTGACGTCTGAGCGGGCGGCTCGCGCCCGCCGACACCTAGAAGATGCGGACCGCCACCTCGGCGGGCGCATCGAACAGCTTGTTGAGCTCGTCGTCGAGCTTGACCAGCGTCAGCGACGCTCCGGCCATGTCCAGCGACGTGCAGTACTCACCGACGTAGCTCCGCGTGACATTGATGCCCCGCTGGGCCAGCTGGTCGTGCGCGCGGCCGTAGAGGATGTAGAGCTCGGAGATCGGCGTGCCGCCGAGCCCGTTGATCATCAGGGCCACGTCGTCGCCTGAGCTGTAGGGCAGGTCGGAGGCCACGGCCTCCAGCAGCTCGTCGACGATCGCGTCGGCGTTGGTCAGCTTCTCGCGGCGGCGACCCGGCTCGCCGTGGATGCCCACGCCCATCTCCATCTCGTCGTCGCCGAGATCGAACAGCGGCGAGCCCTTGGCCGGCGGCGTGCACGACGTGAGTGCCATGCCCATCGTGCGGGTGACCGAGTTCACGCGCTCGCCGAGCTTGACCAGCGCGTCGAGCTCCGCGCCCTTCTCCGCCGCGGCACCGACCGCCTTGATGACGAAGAAGTTGCCGGCTACGCCGCGGCGCCCGACGGTGTAGGTCGAGTCCTTCACCGCCACGTCGTCGTCGACGACGATCGTGGCGATCTTGATGTCCTCGGCCTCGGCCAGCTCGCGGCCCATGTCGAAGGCCATGCGGTCGCCGGTGTAGTTGTTGATGATGTGCAGGACGCCCTTGGGACTGGCCATCAGCTTCGTCGTCTCATACACGTAGTCCGACGGCGGCGCTGCGAACACGTCACCCGGGCAGGCAGCGTCCAGCATGCCCTTGCCCACCACCATCACGTGCGCCGGCTCGTGACCCGAGCCCGACCCCTGGACGATGGACACCTTGTTCTCGTTCGGGGCGTCCGCCCGCATGATGAGGTTGTACTCCGGCACGTACTTGAGCTTGCCGGGGTTGGCGAGCTGGATCCCCTTGAGCATCTCGGGGACGAACTGCTGCGGGTCGTTGACGAACTTCTTCACCGTGTCTCCTCTCGAATGACCTGCCCGGTTTGCTACGCGTAGGCGAGGTGCCCCGCGCGCCCTTCCCCTCGCTGCCTCCGCGTGATTGGCGTCAGGCCAGTTCCAGCTCGGCCTCCTGCCACGCCGTGCTCACGGCTTCGAACATCACTGCGATGCCGACCGCTCCCGCGTCGACCGAGTCGCGGCTGCGCTCGCCGGTGTAGGACGCGCGCCCGCGCTGAGCCAGCATGCCCTTGGTCGCCTCCGCGCTCTGGCGCGCCTGTACGGCCGCCTTGGCAATGGCCTGGCCCGCGCCGCCCGGCAGTTCCGCCTCCAGCACGTCGACCGCCGGCACCAGGGCATCGAGCAGCGTCTTGTCGCCCAGGTCGGTGTTGCCCCGCTGCTTGATCCCCTCGATGGTGGCGCGGAAGGCGGCAATGACGTCCTCGCCTGAGGGCTGGGGCTTGTCTGTGAGCGCCCCGCCGGCACGCAGGAAGGCCGTACCCCAGATCGGCCCCGAGGTCCCGCCGATCCGCTTGGTCAGCGTGATCGCGGTCTTCTTGAGCAGTCCGGAGACGTCGGAGTACTCCATGGCATCCCAGTCGGAGATGACGATCTCAAACCCGCGGGCCAGCGAATAGCCGAAGTCCCCGTCGCCCACCACCGCGTCGAGTTCGCAGAAGTACGTCTCGTTATCGACGGCGGTCTGGGCGATCGTTCGCACGACGAGCTCCCCTCGGCTCAGTGCCGTGTCGCTCATACAGCCTCCTTGTCCAGTATGGGTTGGGTCCGGCAGGCGTCGAGGTCGGCCAGCGTGACGAGCTCGCCGGGCGCCGCGCCGACGCGGTTGGCCAGGACGACCGCGGGCTCGTCGGGGTCACCGAGGCTGGTCACCACCAGCACCGC
>DASXCN010000187.1:0-3476 GCA_036491155.1 Solirubrobacteraceae bacterium
GCGCGCGACGGGATGACGTTCATCTTGCTCGAGGCGCTGGCCATCGTCGGGGTCAGCGTCACGCCGAGCATCGGCTCCATCACCGTGCGCAGGGCGGGCTGCTGACCCGCGATGGCCGCCAGCGCGGCGGAGGGGTCGCCGGGATCGTGGCCGAGGCCGCGCAGCATCGCTGTGGGCGCCTCGGTGAGCTCGAAGCCCTCCGGCTGTTCGGCCAGCGCGCTCAGCACAGGGGCGAGCTTGAGCAGCGCGTTGTCTCCGGTGCGCGGCATCGAGGCGTGCCCAGCCGCACCCAGGGCCGTGACGTTGAAGCGGAAGATGCCCTTCTCGGCACAGCAGACGCCATACCGGCGCCGCCCGCCGTACTCGAACACGGCTCCCGCGCCCTCATTGAGCAAGAAGTCGCAGCGCACGGCGTCGGGGTGGTTCTCGGCCAGCCAGCGGGCGCCGACATCGCCGCCGGTCTCCTCGTCGGAGACGAAGACGAGCTTGAGCGCGCCGGACTCCGGGCGCCAGCCCTCGCGCGCCAACGCGACGCCGGCCACGGCCTCGGCCGCCACCTGGTTCTTCATGTCCAGGGCGCCGCGGCCCCAGACGAAGCCGTCGGCCTCCTCGCCCGACCACGGGTCGTGGCGCCACTCCGAAGCGTCGGCCAGCACCGTGTCGACATGCCCGAGCAGGACCAGCACCGGCCCGTCGCCCTGGCCGCCGAGCGTGGCGACGAGGTTGGGGCGCTCAGGGTCGGCGGCGAGGATCTCGGTGTCGAAGCCCGCCTGCCTGACGTAGCGCTCGAGACGCTCGATCGCGGCGCGCTCCCGGCCCGGAGGGTTGACGGTGTCGAACCGGATGAGCTCCTGGAGCAGCTCGACGCTTTCGCGCTGCAGGTCGTCGGACGTCATCGTGGGTGACCAGACTATCGGCGTAGGATGCGCGCGGTGCCCGGCGCCCGCGACGACCTCGACCTCGCGCTCGAGCTCGCCGACATCGCCGACGCAATCACCGTGGCCCGCTTCCGTGCTGCGGACCTCGTGGTCGAGACCAAGCCCGACCTGACCCCCGTCTCGGAGGCCGACCGCGACGTCGAGCAGGCGATGCGGGAGCACCTGGCCTCGCGGCGCCCTTACGACACCGTGTTCGGCGAGGAGTACGGCGGCACCGAACCGGCCGGCGGTGCGGGTGAGCCCTCGCCGCGGCGCTGGATCGTGGACCCGATCGACGGGACGAAGGGATATGTCCGCGGCATGCAGGTGTGGGCGACCCTGCTCGCGCTCGAGGACGCCGGCGAGATGCTGCTGGGCGTCGCCTCGGCGCCTGCCATGGGCCGGCGCTGGTGGGCGGTGCGCGGGGCCGGGGCCTTCACCACCGACGTCGCCGGGGGAGCGTCGCGCCCGATGCGCGTCTCCGGGATCCGCGCGCTCGAGGATGCCCAGCTGTGCTTCGGCGGCCACGAGGAGTGGCGCCAGACGGACCGCCTCGGGGGGCTCCTGGCGCTGTCTGAGCGATGCTGGCGCACCCGTGGCTACGGGGACTTCTGGCAGTACATGCTCGTGGCCGAGGGCGCGGCGGAGATCGCGCTTGACCCGGCGGTGGCGCTGTGGGACATCGCCGCGCCGATGGTGATCGTGCAGGAGGCCGGCGGCCGCTTCACCGACTTCTCCGGGGCGGCCCCCGCGGCCGGCGGCGACGGGATCGGCTCCAACGGCCACGTGCACGAGGCGGCGCGCCGGATCCTCGCGGGCTGAGCGCAGGGGTGGGCGGGTTCCGGTCGGTTCATACTCAGGCCATGGAGCGACTGTTCGGCGAGGACGTGGCGCCGGACACGGCGACGCCCGAGGACGCGCCGCGGGCCGGCGCGGCCGGAGCGGCCGCCGCGGCCGGCGCCGAGGTCCCGCTGGCCACCCGCATGCGCCCCGCCACGCTCGACGAGCTGGTGGGCCAGGAGCGCCTATTGGCGCCGGGGTCGGCCCTACGGCGGGCGATCGAGGAGGGCCACCCGCACTCGATGATCCTGTACGGCCCCCCGGGATCGGGCAAGACGACGCTGGCTCGCCTCGTCGCGCGTGCCTCCGACGCGGCGCTCGAGGAGGAGAGCGCGGTGGCCGCGGGCCGCGCCGAGGTCCGCGCCGTCATCGGACGCGCGCGTGAGCGGCTGCGCAGCGGCCGGCGCACCGTCTTCTTCCTCGACGAGATCCACCGCTTCAACAAGGCTCAGCAGGACGCGCTGCTACCCGCGGTCGAGGACGGCGTGATCACCCTGATCGGCGCCACCACCGAGAACCCGTACTTCGAGGTCAACTCCGCACTGATCTCGCGCACCCACCTGTACCAGCTGGAGGCGCTCGGGCCGGCGCAGATCCGCACGGTGCTCGACCGGGCGGTGGCCGCGGGCCACTGCGGTCCTGAGGAGAACGTCGACGAGGACGCGCTCGCGTTCCTGGCCGAGCGCTCGGGCGGCGACGCCCGCACGGCACTCAACGCGCTGGAGCTCGCGTGCGAGGCTGCCGGAACCGGATCGCACCCACCCAACCGCGTGACACTGGCCCACGCCGAGGACGCGCTGCAACGGCGCGCGCTGCTCTATGACCGCCAGGCCGACAATCACTACGACACGATCTCGGCGTGGATCAAGGCCACACGCGGCTCTGACCCCGACGCCTCGCTGTACTACCTGGCGGTGATGCTGGAGGGCGGCGAGGATCCGCGCTTCATCGTGCGCCGGATGGTGATCCTGGCCTCCGAGGACATCGGCAACGCCGATCCCCAGGCGCTGTCGGTCGCCACCGCGGCGGCGGCCGCGGTCGAGCACGTGGGGCTGCCCGAGGCCCAGTTCGCCCTGGCCCAGACGGCCATCTACCTGTCGCTGGCCCCCAAGTCCGACGCGGCCAAGCGCTCCGTGTTCGCCGCGCGCGACTACATCGCCCAGCACGGGGCCGCGGCGCCACCTGCGCACCTGCGCTCCTCCACCCGCAGCGACGGCGGCTACGACAACCCGCACCGCCGTCCCGGCCACCTCAGCCCGCAGGAACTGCTGCCCGACCCCGCGATCGGGGCGCGGTTCTATCAGCCCGACGACGCCGAGGCGGCGTTGCGCGAGCGCCTGGATGAGATCCGGCGTGGGCGCGGACGTGCAGACACCTCGAAATAGCTGCACATTGCGGGCGTTTTCACCGCCTCGGCCGGGCCGCGACCCCTAAGCCCGACCCTCGAAGCTACTACGCTGTAGGAATGGTTGCGAGCCAGACTCCAGGCGCGCTGCTCGCCCGCTATCACCCGCTCCCGCGCGGCCCGCGTGTGTGCCTGCGCATCGCCCGCCGCCGCGACCTCGCGGCGATCGCGGACCTCTATGCCCGCCAGGGGATGCCGGTGCACCAGCTGTCGCTGGCGCGGCTGGTCAGCTTCGACCTGCTCACCATGCTGGTGCTCTGCGCCACGGCACTGATCGATTCGCGCGAGACCGTGCTGGGCGTCGGCGCCATCGA
>DASXCN010000188.1:0-1679 GCA_036491155.1 Solirubrobacteraceae bacterium
GGTGCGGGCGTTGGCCGAGGCCCCGGTGCCGGTGCGGCGTTGGCAGCGGGTGCAGTGGCAGTACATCGAGGCCAGGAACGGCTCGCTGACCTCAAAGCGCACGGCGCCGCAGTTGCAGCCGCCGGTGATGGGAAGACTGACCTCTTGCTCGCTCACGCTGCCTCCTGGGAAATGACGAGATCACGCTCGGGGTCGATGCGCCAGCGCTGCGCGACGGTGGCGAGGCGCTCGTCCATCGTCCAGCGGTCGGGCTGCTCCTCGCCAGTGTGTTGGGGGGAGGCGCCCTTGAGCGCCATACAGCCGGTGTTATCGCCGAGCATGCGGATGGTGTCGACGTCGCCGTTGGTCAGCCGCTGCTCGGCGGGCAGCGCGGCAAGCTCGGCGCGCTTGTCCTCGATGCTCCTGGCCTGCGCGCCGACCTCCTGGATGAGGGTAGGCGCGACGCACTGCACCGGCCGGTGGGCGAGGTTCCACTCGCAGGCGAGCTGGATCATGGTCAGACCGGCGCGCTCGCCGATGGGGCGCATTCCCTCCATGCGCTCCAGGCCGGCCTCCAGCCATCCCGCGGGCCGGAAGCCGCGATGGTCGCCGCGGACCAGGTCGTACCCGGGGCGCAGGTCGTCGAAGAAGAGCCCGCCGTAATCGACGACCCGGGTGATGACCTTGACGTCGGAGGCGCCGGCGGCGTCGAGGCACAGCTCGCCGGGCCAGGGCTCGAGCGGGTTGAGGATGATCATCGCCCAGTCGATGAGGGCGCCGAAGCGCTCCAGGCAGTCGATGATGTCCAGGGTGAAGCCGTTGGCGGGGCCCGGCGCCACGCCGATCAGCCGCGTCAGGCCGGCGTCGCGCAGCGCCGCCATCCCCTCCCACACGCGCTCGCTGGTGTAGCCCGTCCGGTCAGGGTTGTGCAGCAACAAGAGGTCGAACTGGTCAATGCCGCAACGCTCGAGGCTGCGCTCGGTGGCCATCTGCAGGTAGTCGCCGTAGCCGTCGGGGCCGCGCAGCGCGGGGTCGGTGAAGCGCGGAAAGCCCTTGGGCCCGTTGCGCTCGCCCTCGTAGAAGTCGTGCCCGATCGCCCCGACGACACACATCGACTCGCGTGGCCGCCCCGCGATCGCCCGCCCCAGCATGTCGTCGGCGGCGCCGGCGCCGTACACGTCGGCGGTGATCACCGTGTCGATCTGCTCATCGGGCGTCACCAGCGCGACGAAGCGCTCATCGTCGACGGCCTCGCCGAAGTGCATGAACCGGCCGCCGCCCCACGTGCCGATCGCCACCCGTCCGGGATCGCGGTGGGAGGCGGGCGTGGACATGCCCGCAGTCTAGTGTCGCGATTCCTGAGCGCCCTCGCGAGTGGCTGGGCGTGGCTGGGCGGTGGGTGACCAAAGTCGTACTGGTGGGTACGGCGTGGTCGCCGCCTCCGGCGAGGCGCGTCCAGGCGCCGCGAGGGTCAGCGCTGGCGCCACCACCTCCCGCTGATCAGATCATGGAACACCACCTCGTCGCGCCCGCAGGTGGTGACCACCTCCCAGTAGCGGCGCCGCAGCGGCTTCTCGGTCCACCAGCGGTCCTCGATCAGCCACGACTCCCGCACCGCATCCACCTCGCGCTCGTCGACCTGGAGCGGGCGGCCATCGTCGCCGGCGGTCACCGCCACCCGGCGCGGCACAGCGAGGCGG
>DASXCN010000189.1:0-3338 GCA_036491155.1 Solirubrobacteraceae bacterium
CGGCGCCGACGGGACTCGAGTCGTGCTTCGTCGCCCATTGGGATCGCGCGGTTCTCGCCGGCGCCGATGACGAATGCGATGGCGCGGTCGACGTCCTTGGAATCGCGGATCTCGCCGCAAGCACGATCGCGGCGCGCGACGATTCGAAGCGCGTAATGCACAGGCGAGTATTCCGGGGCGTCGACAGCCTGCGGGCTCTCCGACCCTGATTCAGGCACAGCACCGTGCTTGCAAGCGGATCCTCTGTTCCGACGGGCTGCGCTCCTCTGCTGGCGTTGAGCATCGTCGCGCTACCTCGGGAAGCTCCGACCATGCTCGCGTCTCGCCGCCCGCGCGCGGTTCAGGCAGGGCGAGTCCGTTGCGATGCGTCAAGCGGGGCTGGTGGGGTGACCGGCGGCTTTTCGATGCCGGCGGGTCTGTACCGACAATGTCCGGGCACCGCCGCCGGTCTCGAATTTCTCAGCACCAAGCATCCGATGTCGAACCAGCAACGTCGACTCCGACACTAGGAATGAATCGCAATCACGTTTCGAAAGGATCCCTGATGCCGGACCCCACCTGCCACATGTCAATATCGCTGGACGGTTTCGTCGCCGGGCCGGACCAGAGTCGCGAGCATCCGCTCGGGAAGGGCGGACTCGAGCTGCACCGCTGGCACCTCGGCGATGAGCGGGCCAACGAGGCCGACGAGACCGCAACTGGCTGGCTTATGCGCCCACGCGGCGCCTACGTCATGGGCCGCAACATGTTCGGGCCGATCCGCGGCGAGTGGGAGGAGGACTGGCGCGGCTGGTGGGGGCCCGAGCCGCCCTACCACGCACCGGTGTTCGTGCTCACCCATCACGCCCACGAGCCGATCGAGATGGAGGGCGGGACGACCTTCCATTTCGTCACCGACGGCTTCGACGCGGCCTACGCACAGGCGCGTGAGACGGCCCGCGACGACGGCGTAGACATCGCGGGCGGCGCCTCCACCGTTCGGCAGGCGCTTCTCGCCGGGGTCATCGACGAGCTCGCGCTCGACATCGCCCCGGTCCTGCTCGGGTCCGGTGAGCGGATCTTCGACGGCATCCAATCTTTCGGCTTGGAGCCCGTCGAGGTGCTGCATTCGCCGCTGGCCACACACCTCCGCTACCGCCGGGCGAGCTGAGGGCCCGCCTCCGAGCGGCCTACCTGCAACCGCTTCGAGGCTCGCGGTGTCGACGGCCAGCGACCATGTTCAGGCCTCCGACGGGGAACGTCAGGCGAAACGCAACACTGCATCACTGGTTCCCGGCGCGGCTAGCGCGACGTGATCTCCGGCAACAGCCGCCGGATGGTGCCGATGACGGGGGCCATAACGGCGGCTACAACCTTCGCTCGGTCGCTCGCGTCGCCGATAGCAGCACCGCGGCGCACGCTCATCGCGACGCTCAGATACCTAGACAGTTCGCAGTCTGCACCCCTCGAAATCGGCCCGATGCGAGGAAGCGACGACTTCCGCTCGGGCGAGCCGTATGTCGCCCAAGCGCTCACAGCGATCTCAGGCGGGTGGAGGATGGAAGCGATCAGTCGGATGACGCCAGCCTGAGCTCCAGCGTGGGCCCTGGGGGTGGGTCGGTGCGGGCCCTGTCGAAGCAGCTGGCTGACAGCGCGGCTGCCGGTCGAGCGCGCGAGCGTGCGCATCACCGCGCCTGCTGGGTCGGCCAACCTCGGCCAAACCGCGCGCGCCGAGCCCGACTGTCGCGCCGAAGCCCACGGTAACGCTCGACGCTGCGGCTCATCTACCGACTTCCGTGGGGTTGCGTCACGATCGACCTCGGCCGCGTCGCCCGTGCGTGGGTCGATCGTAACGCACCCCCGGGCCCGTCCCCTTAGGCTTCAGACACACCAGGGGCGGCGACTGAGGCCGAAGGCCGAGACGCAATACCGACACCAACCGGACCGCGACGGTCCGGTTCAGACGATCAGGAGGAGACATGCGCAGGATTCGCGTGACTCGAGCGATGGCGACCGGCGCCGCGTTGGTGGCGGCCATCGCCGGCGGCGCCTCGGCCGCCGCGCTGGCCACGAGCCAGTCGTCGAGCAAGTCGTTCCGGGCTTGCCTGAGCAACAAGCAGAAGACGCTCTACAACGTGCAATTCAACCCGGCTACGCCGCCCGTCTGTCACAAGCGCGACAAGCGGGTGAGCTGGGATCAGACGGGGCCCACGGGGCAGCCGGGCAAGCCGGGCCAGGCGGGTCAGGCGGGCACGCCGGGTAAGCCGGGGGCGGACGGCAAGACGATCCTCAGCGGCAGCGGCGCTCCCGCTGCCACGCTCGGGACGGTCGGAGACTTCTACATCGACACGACGGCCAACGCCATCTACGGACCCAAGAACGCCAGTGGATGGGGAGGCCCGTTGAGGCTCATGGGCCCCAAGGGCGATCCCGGTCAGCCGGGCACCCCGGGAGCGGACGGCAAGACCGTCCTCAATGGGAGCGGAGTCCCTGCGGCTGGCCTCGGAACGAACGGGGACTTCTACATCGACACGACGGCCAACGCGATCTACGGCCCCAAGACCAACTCGGGATGGGGCAGCCCCACCAGCCTGGTTGGTGCCAAGGGCGATCAGGGATCCCCGGGCATGTCGGGATTCACGACCGTCACGGGCGCGACCGGGACCGTCCCCGCCGGCAACATCGGCGCGATCGACGTCCCCTGCCCGAGCGGCCAGACCGCGATCAGCGGGGGGTACACGATCCCCTTCACCGCCACCGTGCTAGAGGACCACCCCGTGTCGGGGAACCCGAGCGCGTGGCATGTTGCGGCGGCGTTCCCCTCGAACTCGGGAACCATCACCGCGTACGTGCAGTGCGCGACTGTCCAGTAGTCGTCGCTTGGCCGGCGCGGCCGGGCGGGCACAATACGCTCGCCCGGCCGTGTCACAAGATCGGCGGGAGCCCGAGATAGCAATTCGTGATGGTCCGCACCGCCCGCAAGCCAGCGAGCGATAAGGAGCTGCTGGCGCGCACCGCCGGCGATCCCGAGGCGTTCGGCGTCTTCTACGACCGCTTCGAGGCTGGGCTGCTCGGGTTCTTCCTCCGCCCCACCGGACGTGGCCGCCAGCGTGGCAGCCGAGGTGTTCGCGGAGGCGCTCGCGTCCGCGGGCACGTTCGACCCCCGGCTCGGCCATGCAAGGCGTGGCCGGTCGACATCGCTCGGCACGAGCTGGCCGACACCTGGCAGCGGCGGCGGGTCGAGGACCGGGCACGGCGGCGGCTCGGGCTCGAAGCCCTGGCGCTCACAGATGACGCGCCCGAGAGGGTCGAGCAGCTGGCCGGCGAGCCGTCGGAAGCCCCGCCGCAGGTGGAGGACC
>DASXCN010000190.1:0-1534 GCA_036491155.1 Solirubrobacteraceae bacterium
ATGGTGCGGTTGCCCAGTTGACCAGGCGGAAGGACCCGGCATGCGGTTCACGATTAAGGGCTTTTCCCTTCCGGTCGCCATGCTCGTCGCTGGGTGCCTGGTGGCGGGATGCGGAAGCAGCGCCAAGAGCGCGATCGGCAGCGCGACCAGCCGGGCGGCGTCGGCGGTGAGCTCGGCGGCCGGGGCCGCGACCGCCACGCCAACGCCCACCGTGACGCCGACCCCGACCCCGACGCCGACCACCCCGACCGCGGAGCCGTCGACCGAGACCGTGACCGCCACGGAGACCGCAACCGCCGCGCCGACCGAGAGCGCCACCTCTCCTACGCCGACCACGTCGACGAGCGCTGCGGCCTCGGGAAGCAGCTCAGGCACCAGCCTGCTCTGGCTGTGGATCCTGCTCGGCGTGCTGATCCTGGCCGGCCTGATCGCGTGGATCGTCCAGTCGGGCCGGCGCCGCTCGGCGGCCACGGCCGGCTGGCGGTCGAGGCTCATCGACGCGTACGCCAAGGGCTCGGCCCTGCACGACGCGATGGTCGTGGCGGAGGCGCAAGGTGACCTGGCGTCCGGCGACGCCCGCGCCCGGTGGTATGACATCCAGCGCCGGGCGGACGACCTCGCCCAGACGCTCTACGCGCTGCGCGAGGCGGCCCCGGATCCCGAGGACCAGGCCGCAATGGGTGAGGTGCTCGCCTCGCTGCAGGCGGTCCGCTCGGCGATGGATGCCGAACGCGCCCCCGGCGGTGCCCGACCGGAGCTGGCCGAGGTTGTCCGCCGCCGGCTGTATGCCTTCGAGTCGTCCCTGCGTGCGCTCCGCGCCGACGATGAACAATATCCCTAAAGGAGACGCGACCATGTCAGGAACGGGCTGGGCCATCACGATGTCCATCCTCTACCTCGTGCTCATCTTTACCCTCGCCCTTCTCAGCTTCCGCAAGGGACACTGGGTTCTGGGCCTGATCGGCTTCGTGTTCCCGGTCTTGTGGCTGTTCGGCGCTATCCTGCCCGCGCGCCGCCACCGCTGAGAGCGCCACCTGGGGGCATTCACTCTCCGAGTGAGCTTTCCTCGTCCTCGGTTAGCTCGAGCATCAGGATCTTTTCATCCCCCGTGCGGTATCTCTGGGAATTGAACAGCATGACATGGCCACACGTGCCGCATTCGACCCGCACGGCGAAGGTCAGGTCATCGCCGGATTCGGCAGGAGACCTGCCATCGGCCAGGAAGACCGGGAAGTGGCTCATGTCGAGCGACTCCAGGGAGCCGCACACGGGACAAGCCCTCAGCCCGAGCCGCTGAAGGGTATCGGAGACTTCGGCCATGAAAGACTGACGCCAACGCATCTTGCGCCGCTACCCCCGCATAGGCCGGGTAACCATGATCCGCGCGGTCAGCCGCGAGTTGGCCGGAAGACGTGGTTAGAGGGCGTCCAGGCCGAGCTCACGCGTGCGGACGACAGCCTCGCTGCGCGAGGAGACGCCAAGCTTCCTGTACGCGGAGTAGGCCTGCGTCTTGACCGTGTTCTTGGATACATAC
>DASXCN010000191.1:0-4319 GCA_036491155.1 Solirubrobacteraceae bacterium
GGCTGGCTGTCTCTCGCGATGGTGTGGCTGCTGGCTGTCGCCGTCCTTCGCCACCAGGGCAGCACGGGCACCCCGATCGGGATCGCGCAGCTGGTGCCCACCGCCGCCCTGGTCCTCGCGCTGGCGCTCCTGCTCGAGCTCGCCGGAGCGCCGTACGGTCCCGCGGCATCGGACAACGCCAGCGGGGCGGGGGTGGCGATCGCGCTCGTGCGCGCGCTCGACGCGGCGCCCCCGCGCCGGCTGGACGTCGAGCTCGTGCTCCAGGGCGCGGGAGAGGCGGGCATGGTCGGCCTGCGGCGCCACCTGCGCTCCCGGCGCAGCGAGCCGGCGCCCGCCACCACGATCGTGGTGGGCATCGCCGCCGGCGGCGGCGGCCGACCGGCCTGGTGGACCTCCGACGGCTCGCTCGTCCCCTTGCGCTATGCGGCGCGGCTGCGCGGCCTCGCCGCCCGGACCGCCGGCGCGCAGGGGCCCCACCGTGGGCGCGGCACCGGCCCGGCCCTGCCCGCCCGTCTGCGGCGGCTCCCGGCGCTGACCATCGGCTGCGTGGACGCCCGTGGGCTTGCGCCCCGCTCTCACCAGGCCGCCGACACCCCGGCGGCGCTTGACCCAGCGGCGCTCGACGCGCTCCTGCAGTTCGCGCTCACGCTGGTGGACGCGATCGACGCCGACCTGGCCCGGACCGCGTCCTCGGGCGCCGCCGCGCCACACCCGGCGCGGGCGGCGGGCTGACAATCCATAGACTGCCGGACTTCGTGTCATCTCCCGTGTGCATAGTGGGCGGGACGGGAGCGCTCGGCTTCGGCCTCGCCGTGCGGCTCGGGCGCGCCGGCGTGCCCATCGTCATCGGCTCGCGCGACCACGGCCGCGCCGAGGAGGCCGCGGGCAAGGCGCGCGAGCGGGTCCCCGGCGCGACCATCACCGGCGCCGAGAACACCGCGGCCGTCCAGGGAGCCGAGATCGTCATCCTCAGCGTGCCGTTCCGCTCCCAGTCAGAGACGCTCGCCACGCTCAAGCACGTGCTCGTGCCCGAGCAGCTGATGATCGACGCCACCGTCCCGCTGGCCGCCGCGGTGGCCGGCAAGGCGACCCGCACCCTGGGGGTGTGGCAGGGATCGGCGGCACAGCAGGCCGAGGAGATGGTCCCCGAGGGCGTCCGTGTCGTTTCGGCCTTTCACTCCGTAAGCGCGGCCCTGCTCACTGACCTCGAGCACCGCCTCGACGAGGACGTGCTGGTGTGCGGCGACCGCAAGGCCGACAAGGCCAAGGTCATCGAACTGGTGGACCAGATCGAGGGGCTGCGCGCCGTCGACTGCGGCCCTCTCGAGATGGCGCGCATCGTTGAGCAGTTCACGCCGCTGCTCATCTCCATCAACGTGCGCAACAAGGTTCGGGCCGGCATCAAGATCACGGGCCTGGACCATTGAGCGTTGACGGGCCGGTCGTCGTCCTCGCCGGCGGGACCGGGGGGGCCAAGCTCGCGCGCGGCATGCTCGACGTCGTCGGCGCCGACGACCTCGTCGTCGTGGCCAACACCGGCGACGACATCGAGATCTACGGGGGCCACGTCTCCCCCGACCCCGACCTGGTGGCCTTCTGGCTGGCGGACCGCATCGACGAGCGCGGCTGGGGCCTGCGCGACGACACCTTCCATGTCATGGACGGCCTGCGCGAGCTCGGCATCGACGTGTGGTTCAACCTCGGCGACCGCGATCTGGCCATCGCCATCGAGCGCGCCCGCTCACTGGACGAGGGCGCCCGCCTCACCGACGCCCACGCCCGCATCTGCGCGTCGCTGGGCGTGCGCGCTCGCGTGCTGCCGATGGCAGACCAGCCGGTGCGCACCCGGGTTATGGCTGACGGGAGCTGGTCCTCGCTGCAGGAGTTCCTCATCCGGCGGCGCGGCGAGGGCCCCATTCAGGACGTCGACTTCCGCCATGCGCGCGCGGCCGCGCCCACGCCCGAGGTGCTGGACGCCGTCGCGACCGCGCGGGCGATCGTCATCGGCCCGTCGAACCCGGTGATCTCGATCGGGCCCATCCTCGCCGTCCGGGGGATGGTCGACGCGCTCAACGAAAGCCCCGCGGCCGTCGTCGCCGTCAGCCCGCTGGTCGACGGTCGGGTCCTCAAGGGACCCACCGAGGCGTGCCTGCGCTGGGCCGGGCACGGCGTCTCCAGCGCCGGCATCGCCGAGACCTACGCCGGCGTCATCGACGGCCTGGTGGCCGACGAGCGCACCCGCGCCGTCACGGTCCTGGAGACCAGCGTGCTCATGGACGACACCGCGGCTCGGCGCCGCCTGGCCACGGAGACGCTCCAATTCGCGCAGGGACTGCGGAAATGACAGCGCACAAACCGTTCCCCTACGGCGTCGGCTGGTCCACCAGTTAGCGTGTACCTGCCGTGACGACCCTCGCCATCCTCCCCATCAAGACGCTCGATGACGCCAAGACGCGACTCGCCGAGGAACTTGACCGGCGGCCTCGCCGGGCGCTGGTGGAGGCGATGTTCTCCGACGTGCTCGTGGCGCTGCGCCGGGCCACGCTCGTGGACGAGGTGCTCGTCGTCTCGCGGGATCACAACGCCCAGCGCATCGCCGGCGGCTACGGGGCGATGGTGTCTGACGACGAGGACACCGGCCACAACGACGCCGCCGCGCGTGGCATCAAGCGAGCCGTCGAACTGGGCGCCGATCGCGTACTGCTGGTCCCCGGCGACACCCCGCTGCTGAACCCGGTCGAGATCGACGGCCTGCTCGGCCGCCCGCTGCAGCCACCGTGCGTGCTGATCGTCCCTGACCGCCATGGCACCGGGACCAACGCGCTCCTGCTCGCGCCGCCCGACGCGATGAAGCCGTCGTTCGGCCCAGGCAGCCACGACCGCCATCACCGCCACGCGACGGCCGCCGGGATCACGGCGCAGACCGTCGAGGTTCCGTCCCTGGCGCTGGATCTCGACACTCCGGAGGACCTCCAGGCAGTCGAGAGCACCCTGGACGACACCCGCGGCGGCGCGGCGCACACGCGCGGGATGCTGCGCCAGCTCGCCCGCAGCCGCGCCTGACCCCTCGGCATGGCCGCCATCACCGCCGTGGCGCTGGACGGCCTGCCCGAGATCCGCGCCGGCGAGGACCCGGCTCAACTCATCGCCGCTGCCATGGTGCCGGGGTCGCCGGGCGCCGACGACGTGCTCGTCGTCGCCCACAAGTTCATCTCCAAGGCCGAGGGCCGCGTCCGCACCCTATCCGCGGTGCAGCCAACGGACCGAGCCCAGGCGCTCGCCGCCGAGCTCGGCAAGGACCCGAGGCACGTGCAGGTCATCCTCGACGAGACTCGCGAGGTCCGCCGCGCCACCCGCGGAGTTCTCATCAGCGTCACCCATCATGGCTTCGTGTGCGCCAATGCAGGCGTGGACGCGTCCAACGCCCCCGACGACGACACGGTGATCCTGCTGCCCGTAGACCCCGACGACTCGGCGCGGCGGCTCCGCGGCGGCTTGCGTGAACGGCTCGGCGTCGCCCCCGCGGTCCTCATCACCGATTCGTTCGGCCGCGCGTGGCGCAACGGCCAGGTGGATATCGCCGTCGGGTGCGCCGGGCTGTCGCCGCTGGAGGACTGGCGGGGGCGCACCGACGCGCGCGGGCGCGAACTGAAGGCCACCTGGATCGCCGTTGCCGACGAGCTGGCCGCGGCCGCCGACCTCGTCCGGGCCAAGGATGCGATGCAGCCCGCCGTGCTCGTCAGCGGGGCGGGGCGGCATGTCACTGTCCAGGACGGCCCCGGCATTCGCCCCCTCCTGCGCGACCCACAGGCGGATCTGTTCCGGTAGCACCAGTGCCGGCGTGTTTCGCCGGTTGGTACCTCGGGGTACCCAATCCTCCACTTATCAGCGCAGAGGAGGGATCCCCACGTGACAGCTGTTCGCCGAACGCTCGCCCTCGCGGTCGCGGCGCTCACCCTCACCGTCGCGGCGCCGGCGGCGCTGGCCGATCCACCGCTGCCCTCCGCCGATCCCTTCTACAGCTACAACGCGGCGCAGCTGAACGGCGTCGCGCCGGGCACGATCCTGCGCCGGCGCACCATCCCCAACGCCGACCTGGGGACGTCGACGCCCATCGCCGCCACCCAGGTCCTGTTCCGCACCACGGGCGAGCAGGGCCAGCCGACCGCGACGGTCGACACGATCGTCGCGCCCGCGGCCGGCGCCGCCCCGGCCACCACGCGGATCGTGTCCTTCCAGACCGCGTACGACGCGCTGGGACCGGTGTGCGACCCGTCCTACACGCTCCAGGGCGGCAACTCGGGCTATGACTCCGACGA
>DASXCN010000192.1:0-4888 GCA_036491155.1 Solirubrobacteraceae bacterium
GCTCAAGTGGCAGGCGTTTGCCGCCGCGTGGGTGATCTTCTGGTCTGCACTGATCACCTTCATCCTCCTAAAGGTCGTCGGGCTCTTCGTCCCGCTGCGAATGTCGGAGGAGAACATGGAGATCGGCGACACGGCCGAACACGGGCACGAGGTCTACCCATCGGACATCCCATCGCTGGGGTACCCGAATGGGGTGCCCGGGGTGGGCAGCGGAGCCGGTCAGACGGGCGCAGCGACCGCCGCCCTATGACGCGACGCTCGGTGACCGGTCAGGCCCGCGTGCGCGTCGAGCATGCAGCGCTCCCGAGCGCTTGACCGAAGCCGACAAGCTGCGCCGGACCGGGGAGCGGAGCCGTCCGCTCCCCGGCCCACGCCGCTGACCCTCGTTGCCGGCGCGGTCGCCGGAGACACCCTGGAGAGCGTCGCCGCTCGGGTCGCGGACGCGTTGGGCTGTCCCGTGGCGATCGCCATCCCGGCGCACGGGGCCCCGGTGATCTCGCCGCCC
This sequence comes from Solirubrobacteraceae bacterium, assembly GCA_036491155.1. Lineage (GTDB taxonomy): Bacteria > Actinomycetota > Thermoleophilia > Solirubrobacterales > Solirubrobacteraceae > Palsa-465. The sequence continues at coordinate 506 of DASXCN010000192.1, forward strand.
GGGTCGCTGGGCGACAAGGTCGCAGCCGCGATCGCCGCTCATGCCGCCGCTGTCGCCGGCGAGGGCTCTGAGATTCCTCCCGCGCCGTCGTCCATCGCCGACGCGGTCCCGGTGCGGATCGGCGACCAGGTGGTGGGCATCGTCGCCGCCAACGCTGGGGGCGCTCCGGCCGACCGCCTGGCGTGGCTGGAGGCCGCCGCGGCCGCCGCCTCGGTGACCGCGCTCATCAGGGAGGCACCGGGCCCGGATTCGGCCAATGCGCTGGTCGCGCAGGTCGCGGCCGGGCCACCGCATGACCTGCCCGGCGTGCTGGCGCGGGCGCGCCGGCTCGGGGTCGACCTGTCGATGGGCGCCGCCGCGCTGAGCGCCCGCTTTCAGGGTGCGTCGCCGATTGAGGTCCCGGCACTCGACGGCGGCGCCATCCTCGTGGCCGAGCTGCATCCGGGACGGCTGGTCGCGCTCTCTGCGGCGAGCGACGACGCGCTCGCCGGGCTCGCCGGGCTCGCCGAGACGCTGCGCGCCGGCGGGATGACCGTCGCCGTCTCGGCACCGCGCCGCGACCCCGCGCTGCTGCACGAGGCGATCCGCGAGGCGGCCGTCCTGGCCGAGCTCACCGACGCCGAGCAGTGCCAGCCCGGCGGACACGACGAGACCTACCGCCTGCTCATCGGGGTGCTGCTGCGCGACCGGAAGGAGCTCGCGCAGCTGCGTGACAGCACGGTCGCGCCGCTCGCCGACTACGACTCCCGTCATGACACCGACCTGCTCGACACGCTCCGCGCGTTCCTCAGCCACGACGGCTCGACCACGGACACGGCCGAGGCGTTGGCCCTGCACCGCCACACCGTCGGCTACCGCCTAGCGCGCGTGCATGAGGTGTCGGGGCTGTCTCCGTATGAGTCAGACGGCCGCGAGCGCCTCAGCCTGGGACTCAAGGCCCGTCAGATCCTCGACGTCGAACAGCGCCTGGACCGCGGTTAGCTCAGGACCAACTCGGCGATCGTGCGCAGCGTCGCCGGGTCGCCACCCACCAGCAGCGTCGTCACGATGGAGTCGCGCCATGCCTCGAGGTCGTGGCGGATCTTGTCGGGCGGGCCGATGAGCGTGAGCTGCTCGAGCAGCCGCGTGGGGACGGCAGCGGCGGCCTGGTCCTTGTGGCCGGCCAGGTAGAGCTCCTGGATCTTGGCCACCTCGGCCTCATAGCCCATCCGGATCGCGACGTTGGCGTGGAAGTTCGTGCCCCGCGCGCCCATCCCCCCGAAGTACAGGGCATACATGGGGCGCAGCGCGTCGGCGGCCGCCTCGACGTCGTCGGTGATGATCAGCGGCACGGTGGCCGCCACTTCGAAGTCCTCGCGCGAGCGATGAGCGCCGGGGCGCGCCAGCCCCTCCTCCACGGCCTCGCGGTAGAAACCGTCGTGATAGGGCGAGTAGAAGAGCGCGAGCCAGCCGTCGCACAGCTCACCGGCCATGGCGATGTTCTTGGGCCCCTCGGCCGCGAGGTAGATCGGGATGTCCGGTCGCAGCGGATGGATGCTGGCCTTCAGCGCTTTGCCCAGCCCGGTGACCCCGTCGCCCTCGATCAGCGGCAGCGCGTAGTGGGGGCCGTCGCTGGTGACCGGCCCCTGGCGGGCCCAGATGTCGCGCAGGATCCCGATGTACTCGCGCATGCGCGCCAGCGGCTTGGCGAACGGCTGGCCGTACCAGCCCTCCACGACCTGCGGACCGGAGACGCCGAGGCCCAGGATCACGCGCCCGCCGCTGAGGTGGTCAAGCGTCATCGCCGCCATCGCCGTCGCCGCGGGGGTCCTCGCCGAGATCTGCACGATCGCCGTGCCGAGCTTGATCTGGGTGGTGGCGGCGCCCCACCAGGCCAGGGGCATCAGGGCGTCTGAGCCGTAGGCCTCGGCCGTCCACACCGAGTCAAAGCCCAGGCGGTCGGCCTCCTGGATCGTCTCGGCGCTGCCGGGCGGGGGACCACCCGCCCAGTAGCCCAGGTTGAGCCCGAGTCGCAGGTCGCGCGCCATGAGACGGGACCCTACCGGTCGCCGCCGGCCCGGCGCCCGAGTGCCGCCCGCAGGCGAGCCAGCGGGCCCGGAGGCCGCGGTGGCTTAGGCTGCTTGGCCTGCCACTCGTCGCGAGTGGGCAGCCGGCCCGCCTTGCGCGCCGTGAGCACGCACGCGCTGTGGGCATGGCGGCGGCGCGCGGAGTCGCCCTCGGGGGTGATGAGCATGTGCTCGCTCAGCGCGGGCAGCAGCTGGCCGCACAACGGGCAGCGATAGGTGGACGGCTTTCGGTTCTGGGCGCGGCGGACGCTGTACCAACGCGCGTTCAGTCCCTTGGACATCGGTCCAGAGGATGCCAGCAGTAGCCCGCCGGGCCGCTATCGTGCCCGCGCGTGGACCAACGGACCGTGCGCATCATCATTGAGACCGACCGTCATCGCATCGTCGGCCAGGTGCTGCTGCCGACCGACGGCTACCGCAGCCGCCTCACCGACTACCTCAACGCCTCCGAGCGCGAGTTCCTCGCCCTGACCGACGTCGAGGTCACCCTGCTCGAAGGTTCGCCCCGCATCGAAAAGCGCGATTACATCGCGCTGTCGCTGCGTCACGTCGTCCTGGCGATGCCCGCTGATGACGAGGACTCGTAGCGCTCACAGATCGCCCCGCACCGGCCCGGTAATATCGGGTCCCTAATGGCCAGCCATGGTGCCGATGACCTGAAGGGCCTCAGCCGGAGCGACGCCCTGCGCGCCTCGCCGCGCATGTTCGACTCGCCCGTGCTGGACAAGCTCTCGCGCGTGCACCCGGCGGTGCCGCCGATCCTGTTCGTACCGGTGATCACCGTGCTCCTGGTCGAGGGCTTCGTCCACGGCGCCGGTGCGCTCACCGCGGTGTGGCTGCTGTGCGGCTACGTCTTCTGGACGCTCACCGAGTACTGGCTGCACCGCATCGTCTTTCACTTCGAGCCCGAAGACGGGATCGGCGCGCGCCTGCACTGGATCATCCATGGCGTGCACCACGACCATCCCAACGATCCGATGCGGCTGGTGATGCCGCCGTCGCTGAGCGTGCCGCTGGCAGCGCTGTTCGTGTACGGCTTCTACCTGGTGCTGGGCAGCCCGACCTTCCTGCCCTTCGGTGCCGGCTTCCTGGCCGGCTATCTGGGCTACGACATGCTGCACTACCACGTGCATCACCACCGGCCCAAGACGCACCTCGGGCGGCGCCTGCGCGAGCTGCACATGCGCCACCACTTCCAGAACCACGAGCGCGGCTACGGCGTCAGCGCTCCCTTCTGGGATCACGTGTTCGGCACCGCGCCGACGCCCAAGCCGTAGCGCGCTCACCTGGCCGGTCAGGTGGTCAGGACGCCGCCGTCCACCGGCAGCACGACACCGGTGACGTAGGACGAGGCGTCGCTGGCCAGGAACACCAGGGCGGCAACCAGTTCCTCGGGGCGGCCGACCCGGCCCGCCGGCACCCGCCACATCATCTGGTCCAGGTAGCCGTCGGGGTACTGCTCGGTCATCTCGGAGGGGAAGAACCCCGGAGCCAGCGCATTGACCCGGATCCCCTTCCGGCCGGTCCACTGCTGGGCGAGGTCGCGCGTGAGGCCGATGATCGCCGCCTTGCTGGACGAGTAGGCGGCCTGGGGCAGCCCGGCCGTGGTGGAGCCCAGGACGCTGCCGATGTTGATGATGCTCCCGCCGTCGGTCATCGCCCGCGCACACGCCTGGGCCATCCAGTAGGTCCCCATCAGGTTGACGTCGATGACCTTGCGGAAGTCCTCGGGCGGCTCACGCGTGGCCGGCACCGCGGTTCCGATCCCGGCGTTGTTGACCAGCACGTCGACGCGGCCCAACTCGCTGATGGTCTCCTCCACCACGCGCGTGCAGTCCTCGACGACCGAGACGTCGGCCGCGACGGCCACGCAGCGCCGGCCTTCGGCCTCGACCTCCTGGCGTGTCTGCTGCAGCCGATCGGCCCGGCGCGCGCAGATGGCCACATCGGCGCCGGCCTGCGCGAGGCCGCGAGCGAAGGCGACGCCCAGTCCCGATGACGCGCCGGTGACGATCGCGACCTTGCCGTCCAGGCGGAAGCTGTCGAGCAGGCTCATCGCGCGCCAGCGTACTCGGCGGCGTCAGGTGGGGCGGTCGCGGACGACCGCGGTGGCGGGTGCAAGCGCGCTCTCACACCGAAGAACGGCCGCTCCACCAGGCGCCACGACAGCTCCGCCGCGGCCAACGCCGCCAGCACGCCGAGCGGCACGATCCGGAACACGCCAAATGGGTCCAGCACGAACATCTGCTGCCACAGGTACAGGCTGTAGGAGATGACGCCGAGATGAACGACCGCCCGGGCGTTCAACGCTCGGCCC
>DASXCN010000193.1:0-2623 GCA_036491155.1 Solirubrobacteraceae bacterium
CGCCGTGACCTCGCCGCCGATGGCGCGCTGGAGGTCGATGTGATGGCTGGCGCGCTCGAGGATCTGACCGCCCGACTGGCTGGGGTCCTTGAACCACCCGCGCGCCGCCACCGCGCCGTAGTTGCGCGAGACGAGCATCGCGACGTCCTTTGGCGAGACGAGCTCGCGGGCGCGCTGCAGCAGCTCGGTGCCCCGCCACTGGTAGCCGACCACGCACACGGCGTCGGCGGCATCGGCGGCCGCGACGATCGCCGCGGCGTCGATGAGATCACGCGCGATCGGCTTCTCCAGGTAGACGTGGATGCCCCGCTCCAGGGCGGCCACCGTCGGCGCGCGATGGTGCAGCGGGGGCGTACACACCCAGACCGCGTCAAGCCGCTCTGCGTCGAGCATCTCAGCCCAGTCGCGGTAAGCGCGCGCGTCACGGGGGGCGCTCAGCACCTCGGCCCGGGCCAGGTCGGGGTCGCAGACCGCCACCAGCCGTGCGTCGCCGTCGGCCTCGATATGCGGCACGTGGGACTCGGAGATCCAGCCGGCGCCGATCAGGCCGACGCGCAGGGCGGGCGCTTGACCGGAGGTGTCCGCAGGCGGCCTCAGAACGCCATCCAGCCGCCGTCGACCAGCAGGTTGGTGCCCGAGACGTAGAGCGAGTCATCGGACGCCAGGAAGGCGGCCGCGCCGGCGACATCCTCGGGTCGGCCCAGCCGCGCGAACGGGGTCCGGGCGTAGGAGTACGCCATCACCTCGGGGTCGGACTCCTCCGGCGGACGGATCATGATCTTGCCGGGGGCGATCGCATTGACCAGGATCCCGCGCCGGCCGTAGTCGACGGCGACCTGCCGGGTGAGGTTGATCACCCCGCCCTTGCTGGTGGCGTAGGCGAGGTGCCCGGGAGGCCCGATCATGCCGTGCTGGGACGAGATGTTGATGACCCGCCCGCGGACCTCGCCGATCGGCTCCTGTCCGATCATCTCCGCGATCGCCCGCTTGCAGCACAAGAACACGCCGCGGAGGTTCACCGCCATGATCGCGTCCCAGTCGGCCTCGGTCGTCTCCAGCAGCGGCTTGGAGGCCGCCCCGGAGATGCCGGCGTTGTTGACCATCACGTCAAGCCGGCCGAACCGCTCCACGGCGCCGGTCACCAGCGCGTCGACGTCGCTCGCCCGCGAGACGTCGGCCTGGATCCGGGCACACGCGCCGCCGGCAGCGGCGATCACCTGCTCAGTCGTGTCCCCGCCGTCGCGCGGCTCCACACGTACGTCGGAGACCACCACCGACGCACCCTCCGCCGCCAACCGGACCGCGATCGCCCGGCCCAGCCCCGAGGAGGAGCCGGTCACCACCGCGACGCGACCGCTCAGGCGCCCGGGGTGTTCCATGCGCGGCTGGCCGGTCCGAGGGGGTTGCGCATCATCACGGGAACTAAAGCAGTCGCCGACGCTGGGGGGCGGTGGCGGGTCCGCTGGGTATGCTCCGCCGCGTCGTGGACCGCACCGTGATCACTGGCGGCCAGGTGGTGACTCCGGGCGGGGTGCTTGACGCCGACGTCGTGATCGCCGGCGAGAAGATCGTCGCGATGACCGAGCGCGGGAGCGCCCGGGGCGACGGTGACCTGATCGACGCCGGTGGCTGCTACGTGCTTCCCGGCGGCGTGGATCCCCACGTCCACATGCTCTCCGATGTGCCGGCGGCTGACCAGGCGCTGCTCGGCGGCACCACCACCGCGTTGTCGTTCACGTGGCCCGAGCCCGATGAAGCGCCGGCCGCTGCGTTGCAACGGGCCCGGGACGAGCTGCTGCCCCAGACGAGCCTGGACGTCGGCCTCCATGCCGCGCTGTGGACTCCCCACGAGGTCACGGCCGACGACGTCGGCCAGCTCAGCCGGCTCGGCGTGTGCGGGCTGAAGCTGTATCTCGCCTACCCGGAGCTCGGGATGATGGCCTCTGACCGGGACGTCTTGCGCGTGATGTCCGCCGGACGTGAGCGCGGTCTGGCGGTGCAGGTCCACTGCGAGAACGGCGACATGATCGCCGAGCTCACCCAGGGCGCTCTGGCCGCCGGGCGCACAGGGGTTCGGTCATTCTTCGAGACCCGCCCGCCGATCGCCGAGGAGGAGGCGGTCCACCGCGTCCTGTGCCTCGCCGAGCTCACCGGCGCCCCGGTCTATCTGGTGCACCTGTCGACCTCGGGGGCGCTTGACCATGTCCGTGCCGCCCGCCGCCGCGGCATCTCGGCGTGGGCGGAGGCGGTCACCTGGGGGCTGATCCTGGATGACTCGGTGGTCGACCGCGAGGATCCGCGGGTCTACATGGCGGCACCGCCCCCCCGGCCACGCCCGCACGTCGAGGCCGTGTGGGCCGCCGTCGCGGACGGAACGCTGAACACGCTCGGCTCTGATCATCACGAGCGCACCTACGCACCGCCCGATGCGCCCGATTTCACCGGCATCCCCTACAGCATCCGCGGCATCCGCGTGCGGCTACCGATGCTGCTGGGCGAAGGCCTGCGCCGCGGGATCTCGATGCAGCGGATGGCGGCCCTGCTGGCCACCGGCCCCGCGCGGGCCTTCGGTCTGCCGGCCAAGGGGGCACTGCAGCCGGGCGCCGACGCCGACGTCGCGATC
>DASXCN010000194.1:0-2153 GCA_036491155.1 Solirubrobacteraceae bacterium
TGCAACCCCTTCGCCCCATGCTCCACAAACGCCTGCGCCTCCGCCACCGACAACCCCTCCACCGCAGCCGCCATCACCACCCCCGCCAACGACGACCGCGACTCCCGCAACTCCAACGTCTCAAACCCCCGACCCCCACCCAACTCAGACGCCAACCCCGGCAACCCCGCCGCCACACACGCCCCCGCCGGATCCCGACGAAACTCACCCCGAAACACCGGATCCACCAACAACCGCTCAATCAAACGACCCGCCAGCTCATTCTCCGGCTCAACGGACGACACGGTTCACCTCGCGGCTCCCATACCGCGCGCGGCTGATCATCGGCATCACCAGCGCGAACACCACCGGCAGCAGCAGCACCACGATGAACAGGATGAACCCCCCGATCACCACGCTGTGTGGGAGGAGCGCGCTCAGCCTGTCGTAGTAGCGCAGCGAGAGGACCACCACGAACCCGACGCCGATCACCGACCACACGAGACCGGCGACGGCGTAGCGAGCCAGCACCGGCGAGCCCTCCTCGTCGGTCATCGTGCCCGACAACCGCGCCCTGAGCTGCGCTCGGGCGCGCTCCTTGAGCTTAGGCACCCGCAGCCACTCGCACAGGATCTGGTAACCGTCGCGATCCAGGAACGGATTGGCGTTGAAGAACGCGCCGACGTACCCCGCGAAGGCGAGCTGGAAGAAGACTTCGCGGAGGTTGCCCTTGGGTGAGACGGCGCACATGATCGAGAACAGTGCCGCCAGCGAGAAGTCGGTGGCCGGGCCCGCCGCGCTGATCACGATCCGGTGCATCCGCGACTCGAAGTACGCCTCGCTGGTGTCCACGAAGGCGTAGGGGAAGATGAAGAGCAGCCGGATCCCGGCCCGGGTGGTCGTGCGGTTGTAGTGGGCGAGCGCCATGCCGTGCGCCAGCTCGTGCACCATCACGATCGCGAAGCGCCCGACGATGAAGACGGCGCCGCCGAGCACCACCCGGTTGGCAACCACCAGCGGCGTCCCGTAACGAGCGCCGACGAGATAGGCGAACACCGCGATACCGGCGACCGACAGCATCACCAGCAGCGAGACGGTGAGCGGGGAGAAGAAGATGCGGCCCCAGTGCCGGTAAGCACGCTGGAAGTAGCCGGGCAGCCATCCGAACGTCTTCTCGCGCGGCTTGAAGGCGCGGGCCAGGAGACCCGGCTCGGCCTCGGCGACCGGCGTCGGCGCGATCCCGTCCAGCATCCCTCGCTCGCCCAGCCCGGCGATCAGCCGCGCCAACCGCCCCGGTCCGGAGGACCCCAGGACATCGGTCGACTGGGTGAGCAGCTCGGCGACGGTGAGCCGGCCGTCGAGCATCTGGATCAGGGCGGCGTCCTCACTGTCGATCGTGCGGAACGAGTCGTTGCGCAGATCGCGCAGGATCCAGCGCTCCTCGGCGTCGCCCTCGATCTGCTTCAGCGCCCAGCCGGAGCGCAGACGCGGGCGCAGCGAGCCGTCCCCGCTGGTCGCCGCCGGCGCGCGCAGGCCCAGTTGCGTCGCATTGACCGGTACGACGATCGTCGCGTTCGGCCCCGCGGACGGGTCGGCGCCCGCCCCAGCGACGCCGGGCACCCCAGCCACACCAGGTGCGGCATGGGCCACGGCACTCTCGACCCGCAAGGTGACGTTGCCGAGCTGGATCACGGTGCCCGCGGTGAGCCGTCGTGGCTCGGACAGCGCCTGGCCAGCGACTCTGACGCCGAACCGTGACCCGGCGTCGCTGATCATCGGGCCGTCGCGCGTGGAGTCGATCCGCGCGTGCAGCCGCGACACGGTGCGGTCCTCGAGCTTGACGTCCGCGGTCTCGCCGCGCCCGATCGTCATCGACTCGCGGATGGGCAGCCGAACCCCGTTGGGCAGGACCAGGACCAGCGCTCCCGGAGGCGCGGATCCGACAGGCGGGGCGAGGTCAGCCACCGAGCACCGGCTGCCACGCGGGATGAGCGCCGAGCGGCGCCAGCGTGGTGAGGTTGCGAGTGTTGGACAGATCGACGCCCACGATCTTGCCGGTGGCGGCCGGCCCGCACGGCCCGTTGGCCTGCATGACGGCGAGCTCCTTCCCGTCCGAGCGCCAGCTGATCTGGCACGCGGTCACCGGCAGCCCGTCCTGCTGGGTCGGGTTGAAG
>DASXCN010000195.1:0-12832 GCA_036491155.1 Solirubrobacteraceae bacterium
GCGAGGGCACGCGGGCGCAGGACGGGCAGCCGTACGCCTTCACGTGTCCCAGTCCGGGGCGCTACCCGTGGCAGTGGTACTGGGACTCGTGCTTTCACGCGGTTGTGTGGCGGCGCTTTGACCCGTCGCGCGCCCGCAGGGAGCTCGAGTCGCTGCTGGCCGCGCAGCGCCCCGACGGCTTCATCGGCCACACGATCTTCTGGGACGAGCCCCTGCGGGGCGGCCGCCGCTACATCTACAACGTCATCTCGCCCGCAGACCCGATGACCGCGAGCATCCAGCCCCCGCTGCTGGCGTGGGCGTGGCGGATCGCGGTTGGCGACCCCGCCGCCGAACCGCGGATCGCGCGCCAGCACGACTGGCTGGCGCAGAATCGCACCCTCGACGACGACGGCCTGCTGTGGATCGTGGCCCCCGACGAGTCGGGGCTCGACGACTCCAACCAGTTCGACGCCATCTGGCGCCATCGTGCCCACGGGCTGCCCGGCTATCTGGGGCTCGTCCGCCGCAATCGCCGGCTGGGCTTTGACCTGCGGCGGATCGCCGCGGCGGGTGGGCCGGTGTGCTGCGAGGTCGTCACCAACGTCCTCTACAACCTGGCCCGGCTGGCGCTGGGGCGCCCGTCGCTGACGCCGGCACTGATCGAGCGCACCTACGACGAGCGGGCAGGCCTGTTCCTGCCCCGCGCGCGGCCGGCTCCGGTCCGCAGCCCCGCCGTGACCATCGCCGCGTTGGCGCCGCTGGCCCTGCCCGATCTGCCCGAGGACATCGGCCGGCGCCTCGTCGAGGAGCACCTGCTGGATCCAGGGCGGTTCTGGACGCCGGTGTCGCCGCCGTCGGTGTCGCTGCAGGAGCCGGGCTTCCGCGTCAGCGACCGCGGGCTGCTGCACCAGCGTCGCTACTGGCGCGGGCCGACGTGGGTCAACGCGGCATGGCTGTGCTGGCTGGGACTGGTGCGCCTGGGCTACGACGAGGCCGCAGCCCAGCTGGCGCGGCGGCTCGGCGATGCCGTGGCGGCGGCGGGACTGCGGGAGTACTACGACCCGCGCACCGGGGCCGGGATGGGCGCGCACGAGTTCGGGTGGTCAAGCCTCATCCTGGAGCTGCTGGACCCCGACCTCGATGCCGCCCGCACCAGCTACCTCAAAGGGACCTGAGGTCCGTTCCGTACCATCCATCCCATGGACACCGATCGCGAGATGAACCTCACCGAAGCGCAGTGGCAAGAGCGCCTGAACCCTGACCAGTTCGAGGTCCTGCGCCAGGCCGCCACCGAGCGCCCCTTCACCGGCGAATACGTCAACCTCAAAGACGACGGCACCTACCGCTGCGCCGGCTGCGGGGCGGAGCTGTTTGCCTCGGGCACCAAGTTCGAGTCCGGGACCGGGTGGCCCAGCTTCTCCGAGCCCGCGGCGGCCGAGAACGTCGAGCTGGTGGAGGACCGGGCCCACGGGATGGTCCGCACCGAGGTCAAATGCCGTCGCTGCGGCGGCCACCTCGGCCACGTCTTCCCCGACGGCCCGGGGCCCACGGGACAGCGCTATTGCATGAACTCCTGCGCGCTGTCGTTCGACCCGGCAGCGTCGTAGCGAGCGCGCTCAGGCCGACCGGGGCCCGTCGCCGTCGGGCTGGTGCTCGCCCTCGCGGGCCCGCTCGGCCTGCGCCGCCCGCCGCGTCTCGCGCTCACGCCGGCGTTTGCGCAGCTGGTAGTAGACGTAGGAGATGAACAGCACCAGCAGCCCGGCGAAGGCATAGAGGCCGAAGGTCGAGATGACGTCGGCGGCGGCGCTGCCCAGGAAATAGCCGACCAGCCCGTACGTCACCCCCCACGTGATCGCGCCCAGCGCGTTCCAGAAGAAGAACTCGCGGAAACGCATGTGGTTGATGCCCGCCAGCCACGCGGCCGCGAAGCGCACCAACGCGATCCAGCGGGCGAAGAACACGGCCTTGGAGCCGTGCTTGGCGAAGAACTGGTCGCCGAGGGCGACGAGCTCGAGGCGGTACTCGTGAAACGGTCCCTTGGACTCGAGGACGTCGCGGCCCAGCCGCCGCCCCAACAGATAGCCGATGTTGTCGCCGACGATCGCCGACGACACGCCGATCAAGATGACCAGCCAGATCTCCAGCTTGCCCTGGCTGGCCAGGACCGCGGCCAGGACGAGCGCCGTTTCCCCCGGCGAGGGCACCCCCATCGACTCCAGGCCGATGATCGCCGGCAGGCCGTAGCCCAGGCTGCCGGTGATGTTGATGAGCGCGGCCAGAGCAAGCACGTCAGCCCCGGTGCCCTTGTGCCCGTGTACGCACCACCGTCGCCTCACCCCCCGGTGCCCCGACCGGTCTCATCCCTCCGGCGGGCGCCGCAGGACCGCCAGCAGAGACAGCCCCACCGGGAGCGTGCGCCCGCGCCCCAGCCAGCCCGCCTCCAAAGCCAATGGACGCTCGAGGACGTCGTTGAGCCACGCCGGACCCACATCGAGGTCGCTGCTGTGCCCGTTGCGCGCGCCCATGCGCCGCTGCGCCAGGCGCACCGCGGCAGCGGGCGCCAGCAGCAGGCTGTTGAACGAGCTCAGCCGCTGGACCTGCCATCCCGCGGACCGGGCGGCCCCGCGCAGCATCGACCGTGAGTAGCGGCGGTAATGGTGGTTGGCCTCGTCGTGGCGAGACCACAGCGCCTGGTAGGCGGGCACGGTGACCAGCAGCCACCCGCCGGGCCGCGCCACCCGCCGCAGCTCGCCGAGCGCGGCGGCGTCGTCGGGGACGTGCTCGATGACGTCCAGGCAGGTGATGAGGTCAAAGGCTTCGTCCGCCCAGGGCAGCTCCTCCAGACGGCCCACCTGCACCTCGCCCAGGCCCCGGCCGCGAGCCAGCTCAGCGGCATCGCTGTTGAGCTCGATCCCGGCCACCTCACCGTAGTCGGTGAGCTCCACCAGCGTGCGCCCCGAGCCGCAGCCGGCGTCGAGGATCCGGGCGCGCGCTGGAAGGGCGAGACGATCGAGCTCGGCTCGGATCACGCGCCGGCGGCCGCGATACCACCAGTGGTGCTCGTCGACGGCCAGCGTCGCTTTCATCATCGTCTCGTCCATCGAGGCGAAGGATGCTAGTAGCCCTGGAGCCCCCGCCTACACGTGGTCGCGCGGGATCTCCGTCGCCGTACGGCGGCTGTGCACCCGGATGTCATTCAGGAACGCATCGACCTCGTTGGTGACCAGGAACGTATGCGCCGTGCTGGTCAGCTCGGACCGGACGCGGACCCGGATACGCCAGTCCCCGCGTTCCAGGAAGTGATCACCCGCGCAGCGCACGCGAGCGGTGAGCGGGTCGCCGTCCTGGATCTCGTAGCGGCGGTTGAGCCGCTCCCCGAAGGTGAGGCCGGTGTCGTTGAGGTGGGTGCGCTCGCGGCCGCCGACGTCGAGCGTAAGCCGGCCCGTGGCGAGGTCGCGGTCGAGGGTCCGCCAGGGCTCGAACTCGACGTGCCCCGGCGCTGGCGGGGTTCGCTCCGGCGCGGCAAACGGCTTGACCGGCGGCTCGGTCAAGCCGGCTGGGCGGACCGGGAGCGACAGCACGGTCTGCGGACCAAACGAAACCCCCATCAGGACCGGCTTGGGCGAGGGCCACGCGAACGGCCAGTAAGTCGGGGATAGCGCCAGCCGCAGGCGATGACCGGGCGCGAACGCGTGCCCGGTGAAGTCCAGCTGCAGGGTGACTACCGTCGACCGGTCGACGGGCATCGGCTCAGGCTCGACATGCCCGTTGCGGTGGGTGAGATTGAGCAGCCCGCGGGCCACGAGCAGGGACGCGCCGTCGGGCGCGACGTCGCAGAGGCGGACGGCCACGAGTGCCAGAGGCCGGTCGACGGTGAGCTCGAGGCTGGCGGTCGGAGCGCCGAGGACCTCCATCCGCTCGGCGAGTGGCGCCGACGTGAAGCTCAGAGCCAGGCCGTCCTCGGCGCGCTGGTCGGGCGCGAAGTCCGTGACCAACCCGTACGGGCACCACGCACCGGCGTCGGAGCCGGCGTTTGCGCTGCCGGTGATCAGCACATCGGCCGGCTCGCCCGCCCCGCCCAGCTGATCAGTGTGGCCATCGTGCCTCGCCGGCCTTCCCCGCGGCTCGCCGGCGAGCCCGCCGTCCGCGCGCGGGTACCACTGGCGCGCCACCGTTCGCGGCGTCGGCCACTCAGTCTCGCCGACCCAGCGCCCCGCCCGCATGCTCTGGTGGGCCGCCGGCGGGGCGTAGGCCTGTATCCAGGCGCGCATGAGCGGCTCGTCCATAGCACCGTTGTCGGCGCCCTTGAGCCAGTAGTCCCACCAGCGCAGGCACTCCTGCAGGAAGCCGATGCCCGGCCCCGGGTCGGCGATCTCCGGCCAGCCATGGCTCCAGGGCCCGACCAGCCCGCGGCACGGCACCCCGGCGGCCGTGAGCCCGGCCACGCCGCGGTCGACCGCGTTGGTGTAGCCGTCGGCCCAGCCACCGACGAGCAGGATCGCCGCCTGGACGGCGGAAAAGTCCTCGCAGATGGAGCCCTGGCGCCACAGATCGTCCCGGCGCTGATGCTGGATCCACTGCTCGGCGAAGAACGGCGTGCGCTCCAGCCTGTCAAGCCACATCGCCCGCCACCGTTCACCCACGATCGCCGGATCGGGTGGAAGCGCGTTGATCCCGCGCATGTAGCTGCCCCAGCTGAGAGCCTCGTGTGCGAGCAGGCAGCCGCCCATGAAGTGGACGTCGTCGGCATAGCGGTCATCGGTGGAGTAGGCGCTGACGACGGCCCGCAGCGCAGGCGGCCGGCGGGCGGCGATCTGCAGGCCGTTGAAGCCGCCCCACGATTTGCCGAACAGGCCGACGGCGCCGGTGCACCACTCCCGGTCTGCCAGCCACTCGATCACCTCGCAGGCGTCGAACTGCTCCTGGGGTAGGTACTCGTCCATGAGGATCCCGTCGGAGTTGCCGGTGCCGCGGATGTCGGCTCGGACCGAGGCGTAGCCGTGCCCGGCGAAGTAGGGGTGGTGGGTGGCGTCGCTCACCGCGGTCCCGTCGGTGAGCCGGTAGGGCAAGTACTCCAGCACGGCCGGCACGGGGTCCGCACCGGCGTCTCGGGGCAGCACGATCCGGCAGAACAGGCGGCAGCCGTCTGACAGCGTGATCCACTCGTCACGCGTGGTGACGGCACGCGGGAGCTCGGTGACCGTAGCGGCGGCGACCATGCGCGGCAACATACCGTCCCGGGCCGCCGGGCCGGGTGATAGGTTTCCGCGCCCGTGGACGAGTCAGACGTCGCCGACCTCCCGCTGGGGCTGCTGTCCCGCCGGTCGCTGCTGCGCCGCGCAGCGATGGCGGGAGCCGGGCTCCCGGCCGCCGGCGCGCTGCTCGCCGCGTGCGGGGGGAGCAGCAACTCTGGCGGCTCGAGCGCCTCCGGGGGATCGGGCAAGGCCGCCGCCAACGGGGGGCCAAGCACCGGCACGATCGTGCTCAACAACTACCCGGACTGGATCGGACCCAAGGAGGTCCCCACGTTCGAGTCAGAGCACCCCGGGGCCACTGTCAAGGTCGTCACTAACGCCACCAGCTCGAGCGCGGAGGTCGTGCTGGCGTTCAAGAGCGGCAACTACGACTTCCTGCTCGCCGACACCAGCGACGCCGGCCAGGCCTCCCAGGCGGGCGTGCTGCAGGATCTCGACTTCTCCAAGATCCCCAACATCGCCAACGTCAACCCCAGCTTCCGCAAGAGCTATCCGTGGGGCATCCCCACTGACTACGGGAAGGTCGGCATCGGCTACCGGCCGGACATCGTCAAGGAGAAGATCACCAGCTGGCATGACGTCTGGCGCCTGGCGCCGAAGTTCTCCGGCCAGGTCGTGTTCATCGACCTCGAGCGTGACTGCATGGGCTCGGCGCTCAAGTACCTGGGGTACTCGAGCAATACGACCGACCCCAAGGCGCTGGAGGCCTGCAAGAACGCGATGACCTCGATCAAGCCCCACCTCAAGGCGTTCCTCAACACCAACGTCGGGCAGGGACTGGTCAACGGGACGACGGCGATCGCCATGGACTGGGACTACGACGTGGCGCTCAACAAGCAGCAGCAGCCGAAGATCGAGTGGGTGGAGCCCAGCGAGGGGGTGCACGCCTACCTGGAGGGCTTCTCGGCCGCCAAGTCGACCACGCACCTTAACCTCGTCGAGTCGTTCATGAACTTCCTGCTGGAGCCCAAGCAGTACGCCCAGTTCGTCAATGCCACCGGGACGGCTTACCTGGTGCCCAAGGCGACCCCGTTCATCAAGAAGTCGATCGCCAAGAGCCCGATCCTCGTGCCCAACCAGAGCACCCTGGCCAAGGTGGAGTTCGACCACTATCTCGGCGGCGCGGGGGCGACCCTGTGGGCGAACACCTGGCAGGAGATCAAGGCGGCGTAGCCGTCGGCGCCCTGACCCACGCCCCGCCACGCCGCCGGCCGCGCCTCCCGACCCGATCGGCGCGCCATCTGCTGGTGCTGCCGACGGGCATCGTCACGCTCGCGTGTTTCCTCGCGCCGCTGGCGCTCATCCTGGTCTACTCGTTCGGCAGCGAGAACCTGGTCTCGTTCAACGTGAACTTCGGGTGGACCACCGCCAACTACACGGCGTTCGGCTCCTCCCTGTATCTCGACACCCTGCTGCGCAGCGTCGCCCTGTCAGTGGGGACGACGCTGGCGTGCGCGGTGCTGGGGCTCACGCTGGCCTATTTCATCTCCCGCCAGGGGCTCCGCACCCAGCGACTCTTGCTCGCCGCGGTGATCATCCCGTTCTGGACGAGCTTCATCGTGCGCACGTACTCGTGGGTGGACATCCTCCAGAACGACGGGCCGCTGGACCGCCTGGCCCACGCGATCGGGCTGGTGGGCTCGGGCTCGCACATCGACCTGCTCTACACCCCGGCCTCGATCGGGATCGGGATGGTCTACTCCTACCTGCCGCTCATGATCCTGCCGATTTACGTGTCTTTGGAGCGGATCGACCCCGCCATCTATAACGCGGGCGCGGATCTGGGAGCGACGCCGTGGCGGCAGTTCCGGCGCATCGTCCTGCCCCTGGCCAAGCCCGGGCTGATCGCCGGCAGCATCATCGTGGGCGTCCCGGCCATGGGCGAGTTCGTGATCCCGGAGATCCTCGGCGGCGGCAAGACGCTGATGGTCGGCAACATCATCGCCAACCAGTTCCAGGAGACCGGCAACTACCCGTTCGGGTCGGCCCTGGCCGTCGCGCTGATGGTGGCGATGATCGTCGTCCTGTTCATCCTGCGCCGCGCGCAGTCCTCGGCGGTGGTGGTGTGAACATCCGGCGCCATCCGATCAGCGCGCTGCTGAGCGCCGTGGTTATCGCATTCCTGTGGCTACCGCTCGTGGCGGTGATCATCGGCTCGTTTGACTCCAACTCGCTGCTGACCGGCTGGAGCGGCGCGACCGGTCACTGGTACAGCCAGGCGCTCTCAGACCACAACGTCCGCTCGGGCTTTGAGACGACGCTGATCATCGCGGTCCTGTCGGCCCTCCTGTCCCTGGTGGTGGCGGTGTCCGGCGGGCTGTGGTGGCGCAGTGCGCCGGCGCGCGCCCGTGCCTTCTATGACGGGCTGGTCTTCGCGCGGATCGTGGTGCCGGAGGTGGTGTTCGCCAGCGCGCTGTTCTTCCTGTTTCTCAAGGTCCACTTCGCGCTCGGACTGCCGGCGATCGTGGTGGGCCACGCCGTGCTCAACTCCGCCTATTCCACCCTCATCATCCAGGCGCGACTGATGGGGCTGGATCCGGCGCTGGAGGAGGCCGCCGCCGACCTCGGCGCCACGCCGTGGCGGACGTTCCGGCGGGTGACGCTGATCACGCTGATGCCGGCGATCATCGCTGCCGGCCTGCTGGCATTCACCTTTTCGCTCGATGATGTCGTGACCTCGTTCTTCCTGCAGGGGACCTCGCAGTCGCCGCTGCCGATCGTCCTGCTGGGCATGATCCGCTTCCGCATCACCCCGGAGATCAACGCGGTGGGAGTGTTCGTCATGTTCCTCACCGTCGGGCTCATGTCCCTGGCGGTGACGACGCTCACCACCGTCGGGCGCCTGGGACGGGCCGGGCGCCGCAACCGCATGCTGAGCCTCTACCAGGGATGAGCGACGCCGCCTTTCATCTGGTGGACGTGAGCAAGCGCTTCGGTGATATCGAAGCTGTTCGTGAGCTCGACCTGGAGGTCCCTCAGGGCGAGTTCTTCTCCATCATCGGCCCGTCAGGCTGCGGTAAGACCACGACGCTGCGGATGCTGGCGGGGTTTGAGGACCCCACCACCGGGACGATCTTCGTCGGCGGGCGGGATGTGACCAATGTCAGGCCGTATCACCGCTCGGTCAACACGGTGTTCCAGAGCTACGCGCTGTTTCCCCACCTGGACGTATGGGAGAACGTGGCGTTCGGCCTGCGGGAGGCGCGGCGGCCGCGGGAGGAGATCCGCACCCGGGTCACGGAGACGATCGCCCTCGTGCGCCTGGAGGGTCGCGAGCACGCCCGTCCCAGCCAGCTGTCCGGCGGCCAGCAGCAGCGCGTCGCGCTCGCCCGGGCGCTCGTCAACCGGCCCGACGTCCTGCTGCTGGACGAGCCGCTCGGCGCGCTTGACCTCAAGCTCCGGGCGGAGCTGCAGAACCAACTCAAGGACCTGCACCGCGCGGTCGGGGTGACGTTCTGCTACGTGACCCACGACCAGGGCGAGGCGTTCTCCATGTCGGACCGCGTGGCGGTGATGAACGGGGGTGTGCTCGAGCAGGTGGGGCATCCCGAGGAGGTGTACCGCCGGCCGCAGACCGCCTTTGTCGCCGACTTCGTCGGCGCGTCCAACCGCTTGCCGGGCCGGATCGGCGAGGTCACCGGCGCGGGCCGTTACACCGTGGTGATCGACGGCGTCGGTGAGCGGCCCGCCTCCGGGCCCGATGGCCTGGTAGCCGGCGCGCAAACCGTCCTGGTCATTCGTCCCGAGGAGCTGCGTCTGACTCCCGGCGCCGCAGCCGCGGGCGGGATCGCGGCGCACGTCGTCGACGTCGCGTTCCTCGGCGCCCAGCGAACGGTCCGGCTGGACTCACCCCACCTCGGCGCGCTCGTGGCCACCGCCGGCGCAGGCACCGATCCGCCCCGGTCCGGCGACCAGGTAGCAGTCGATTGGGACGACCGCCACTCCTGGACGGTCCCCAGCTAGGCCAAGCGAGTCCGCCCCGGCGAACAGCTGAGCATGGGCACCGGCGCGCGGTCGGCTCATGCCACCGCCACCGGGTCGTTCTCAGGGGCGTGCGCGCCGGGCAGGCGCAGGGTGAAGGTCGCGCCCGGGCCCTCGTCCTCCCCGAGGTACAGCGCGCCCCCCATGCGCTCGGCCAGCTCGCGGCCGATGGCCAGGCCCAGACCGAAGCCGGCCTGTCCGGAGGTAGCACGTCCGCGATGGAAGCGCTCGAAGATGGCATCACGTTCGTCGGCGTGCACCCCGGGCCCCTCGTCGCGGACGCTGATGGTGACCACGGGGGAGCGCTTGAGGACGACGCGGACCGCGGACCCTGACGGGCTGGCGCGGACCGCGTTGTCGAGCAGGATGCGCAGGATCTGGGCAATGCTCCCCGGGTCGCCCAGCGCCCACACCGAGCCGTCGATCTCGTCCAGCGTCGAGCGGATCTCGTTGCGCTCGCTGCCGACCTCGAACTCGGCCAGCACCGCCCGGCTGAGCTCGCCGAGCTCCACCGGCTCCGAG
Source organism: Solirubrobacteraceae bacterium (assembly GCA_036491155.1). Taxonomy (GTDB): domain Bacteria; phylum Actinomycetota; class Thermoleophilia; order Solirubrobacterales; family Solirubrobacteraceae; genus Palsa-465. The sequence goes on from DASXCN010000195.1 coordinate 9,741, forward strand.
CGCAGCTGGACCTGGGCGTCGATGCGCGAGAGGTCGAGGAGATCGGCGGCGAGGCGGCCGAGACGGCGCGACTGGGCGTGGGCGCGCTCCACCAGCGCGCGCGCGTCCTCGAGGTCGGGGTGCTCGTCGGTGAGGTCGTCGCGCAGGAGCTCGAGCATCCCGTCCAACGAGGTCAGGGGCGTGCGCAGCTCGTGCGACGCGGTGGCCACGAAGGCGCGCCGCGCCTCCTCCTGCTGGCGCAGCCGCTGCTGCATCGTCGCCAGAGTGCGGGCGAGGTCACCGACCTCGTCGTGGGCGCGGTCCACGGGCACCTCGACCGCGGGGCCGCCGTCGGCCAGTTCCAGGGCGGCTTCGCGCAGGCGGCTGAGGCGGCGCACGAGCCGCGCCGAGAGCGGAATGCCCAGGATCAGGGTCAGGGCCAACCCGGCGAGGGCGGCGTCCAGGAAGGCCCGGCGCACCACGCCCACCACGTCGGGGATCTCGCCGATGGACTTGCGCACCGCCAGCACGTAGCGCCGGTGGTCCTTGTTGATGAACGGGATCGCCGCGCGCGCGTATTCCTGGCCGTCGATGAATCCGAAGGTGAAGCGGGCCTTGTCGGTGCGAAACACGATCTTCACGTCGTTGAAGGGGTCGTCCTGATCGGCGGGGTCATGCGTGGGCGCGACGATGTCCTGTCCCGTGCCTGGGGGGCGCAGCACATCGACGAAGCGGGCGTCGAGCGGCTTGGCCAGAGCGTTCTGGACCTTGAGCAGCCTGCGGTGGGCGAGCCCGGTGTCCCCGACGTGGTCCAGTTGGGCGTTCACAAACGAGTTGACGCTGGACTTGCGGCTCAGGTCCTTGCGCAGGGTCGTGATCTCGGCGTTGCGCAGGCTCTGCTCCAGCGGACCCAGCAGCGCCAGCGCAGCCACGGCCAGGGTGGCCACGGCCGTGATGAGAACCACGCCGACGATCCGACCGCGCAGACCGAAGGCGCCGTGCCCCGGTAGGCGCGACATCGCCTATGGCCCCCGGAGGCGGTACCCGGCGCCGCGCACGGTGAGGATGTAGCGCGGCTTCTCGGGCTCAGGCTCGAGCTTCTCGCGCAGGTGGCGGATGTGGACGTCGATCGCGCGCGGGTCGCGGTAGGCGCTGTCGCCCCAGATCGCGCGTAGGAGCTCCTGGCGGTTGAGCAGCCGGCCGGGATCGGCCATGAGCGCATCGAGAAGCTCGAACTCGGAGAAGGTCAGCTTCACCGGACGGCCTTCGATCGTCACCTCGCGTTGGGCGCGATCGAGCCCGATCGGCCCGACGACGAGCACCTCGTCGCCCATCGCACGCGTGCCGGCGCGCCGCAGCACCGCGCGGATGCGGCTGCGCAGCTCGGCCAGGCCAAAGGGCTTGGTGACGTAGTCGTCGGCCCCGGCCTCCAGGCCAAGGACGGCGTCGGCCTCGGAGTCCAGCGCGGTGAGCATGATGATGGGGACGACATTGCGGCGTCCGCGCAGCGTGCGGCACACCTCGTAGCCGTCAGGTCCGGGGCCAAGGGCGACGTCCAGCAGGACGATGTCGAAGCTGTCGGTGCTGGCGCGGTCGATGGCGGCGCGGCCGTCGGGCACCGCGAGCACCCGGTGGCCCTCGCGGCTGAACGAGCGCGTGAGCATCTCGCGCAGATCTGACTCGTCGTCGACAACCAGGATGCTCAGCGAGGCGTCAGCGCTCCGCGGCTGTCCAGCGCCGCGCGCCGGAGGAGAAGTGGGGTTATCCAGGGACATGGGCGTCGGCCCCGATCGTACCGACCGCTGGGGCCGCGGTTGCTCAATCGGGCGTGCCTCCGTCTCGATGAGACTTCGCGCCGCCAAAGCTTCTGTATCGACCAGCCATCCTAATCTGTATCGCTAGTCGATGCATTTAGTGCGGCGTCGGGAGGCGGGTCGCCCTCATCGGAGAAGGGTGAGTTTCGCCGCAGCCAGGCCTCGAATAACGGATCCACGATCGTCCACCCACGACCACGCCGCTCGACAAGACCTCGCCGACGCAGACGTTCGAGCGCGGGCACGACCATCGTGTGGTTGGTGAAGCCGTACATCGGGACGTGACGGCGACTGGTCGGATTGCCCCCGCCGCCGTCGGCGAGCAGAAACAATGCCCGCTCCTCGTTGACCTCCGGCTCCCCACCGGACGCCAGGGTGTCGAGGATCGTGGCGAACTCGGCGCTGTCTCGCCCGGACAGCATCTCCTCATGAGCGGCTTCGACGAGATCGACGGTGACCCGGCCACCACCGGTGCCGACGAACCGCCATGCCTGCCAGGCCAGCTGTTGGGTGCGCTTGGGGTGCCGGCGGGTGAGGTTGAGCAGATGGTTGAGTGCCTCCTCGTCGGCGGGCCGGCCGGTCGCCTCGAAGCTGAACTCCAGGTACTCGAGAAACGCGACATGATCGATCTCCGGCAGCTGCATCTCGTATGCCTCGCCGAAGATTGGCTCGTCGCTGCGCTCGAGCATCATCTTCAAGGCCTCGCGAATGCTTCCGGTCAGCACGAGTGACACGTTGGCCGCGCCCGGGCTCATCAGAGCCGACCGGATGATCGACAGCGGCTCGTCGGGGCACCGGTTGAGGCGCTGGAACTCGTCGAAGACGACCACGACGTGATCGGCGAGCCGCGGGATGCTCGCCAATTGGGCGTGCAGCGCCTCGGCATCCTGCTCCGGGGTCACGCCCGACCGTCGGAGCGCGCCCTTGATCACCTTGATGTCGAAGCCGATCTCCTTCTCCAAGACGGCGAGACGGCGGCGGGCCTCCCGCTGCAGACGGCGGTCCGGGTGGCTGAGGAGGGCGTCGTGGACACAGGCGTTGAACGCCGCGATGCTGAATGTGCGCTGGAGATTGATCGCGACCACCGCATGGGGCGGGGCATCGGGACCGTGGTCGAGGGCGAGCTCGTTGGCGAGTTGCACCGTGAATGAGGTCTTCCCCGTGTCTCGGGGACCGAAGATCGCCACGTTGGTCTTGCCCTTGAGGATCATCGCGACCTCTCGGGCAAAGCTGTCCATGCCGACGATCTTCGCCGGGTCTTGGATCGGCTGCGTCCAGATGAACGGATTGACCGCCATA
>DASXCN010000196.1:0-15353 GCA_036491155.1 Solirubrobacteraceae bacterium
TCGGACCAGTTGGCGATGTCGTCCTCGGGCTCCACCTGGAGGTAGAGGCGGCTGCGCGTGGGCGAGCGCATCGTGTGCAGGGCGAAGCCGCGGTCGCTGTAGGCGTAGATGAGCTCGTCGGTGGACGGCGCGACGTCGGCGAGGATGCCCAGCCAGGCGTAGGGATACTCCCGCTGCCACAGTGAGATGGCGTCCCCCGGAATGGTGGGCCGGCACACACCGTGGAAGCCGTCGCATCCGGCGACGATGTCGCAGCGCAACTCGTGCTCGACGCCCTCGTGGCGGTAGCGGATGACGGGCTCGTCCTGCTCCAGGCCCTCGACGGCGACGTCCTGGCATTCGAAGCGCAGCGGCAGCCCCGTCTCCAGGCGCGCCGTGATGAGGTCCTTGACCACCTCGGTCTGCCCGTAGATCATCATCGTGCGGCCGTGGGTGAGCTCGCGCATCGGGATGTGATGCCGCGTGTGGTCAAAGCACAGGTAGATGCCGCCGTGGACCATGCCCTCGCGGTCCATCCGCTCGCCCACCCCGGCCTGGCGCAGCACCTCCATGGTGCCCTGCTCCAACAGGCCGGCGCGAATCCGCGCCTCGACGTAGTCGCGACTGCGCGCCTCGAGGATGACGGCGTCGATCCCGTGGTGGTGTAGCAACTGTCCGAGCAGCAGACCGGCTGGACCAGCGCCGATGATCGCCACCTGCGTTCGCTCGGACATCACGGCCACAAGGTGGGAATCTATCGCTTTGGTTGGTCGCATAGCGACCGAACGAGCGCTATGCGAACAGATGTCCAGCGCGAACGGACAAGCGGCAGCCCGCACGCTCATCGAGCACAACTGGCCACAGGAGCCGTGGTTGCGCGGCTGCTATGAGCGGGCCGAAGCCGAGGTGCCCTCGGCGCTCTGAGGCGCGGCGTCGGCGACGACGAAGTCCGCCGCCCGCTCCCCGATCATCAGGCTCGGCGCGTTGGTGTTGCCCGAGATGACCGCCGGCATCACCGAGGCGTCGGCGACCCTCAGCCCATCGACCCCACGCACGCGCAGCCGCGGGTCGACGACGGCGCCGGCGTCGACGCCCATCCGGCAGGTGCCCACCTGGTGGTGGTAGCTGATGGCGGTGCGCCGCACGTAGTCGCGGAGCTCCGCGGCGCTGCGCACCTCGGGCCCCGGATACAGCTCGCGCGCGCCCCACTCCTGCAGGGCGGGCGCGGTGCCCATCTGGCGGACCTGGCCCAGCGAGGCCTCGAGCGCCACCAGGTCCGCCTCCGCCGAGAGGATCCGCGGATCGATCACCAGTCGGTCGTCGGGGTCGGGGCCGCTGAGGCGGATCGTCCCCCGGCTCTGGGGACAGACCATGCCGCCCATCAGGGTGAACGCATTGGCCGGCCCCTCCATCCACGGCTCGTACAGCGGCACGCTGAAGTGGATCGGCTGAGTGTCGGGGCCGGGCAGATCCGAGCGGCTGCGCCACCACAGATGGGTCTGGATCGGCGACAGGCCCTCGGTGAAGGGGACGATCTCGCGCTCGGCTGACCAGATCGACGGTGAGAGCAGGTGGTCGTGGAGGTTCTCGCCGACGCCCGGCAGGTCAGCCACCAGGGCAATCCCGATCGCGCTCAGGTGGCCCGCCGGCCCGATCCCCGACCGCAGGAGCAGGGCCGGAGACTCGATCGTCCCGGCGCTGACGATGACCTCGACGCCGGCCCGCACACGGTGCAGAGCGCCGTCGCGGGCGAACTCGACCCCGGTGCAACTCGCGTCCTCCATCAGCAGGCGGTGCGCGTGGGCGCCCGTGAGCACCCGGAGGTTCGGAGCGTCGATCACCGGCCGCAGATAGGCGGCGGCAGCGCTGTCGCGCCGCCCATCGCGGATGGTGAGTTGCATCTGGGCCACGCCGTCCAGGACGCCCCCGTTGTAGTCGGGGTTGTGGGCCACCCCGATCTGCTGGGCCGCCGCCACGATCGCCTCGTGGACGGGCGCCAGCTCATACCGGCTCATGATCCGCAGCGGACCACCGGCGCCGTGCAGCGCCGAGCGACCGGCGTCGAAGTCCTCCATGCGCACGAAGGCGGGCAGCACGTCCTCCCAGCCCCAGCCCTCGGCGCCGAGCGCGACCCACTGCTCGTAGTCAGTGCGGGCCCCGCGCACGTGGATGAGGCCGTTGAGGCAGCTGGAGCCGCCCAACACCTTCCCGCGCGGCCAGTGCAGCGCGCGGTCGGCCGCCTGCGCCTGCGGGGTGGTGTGGTAGCCCCAGTCCTCCGCTGCCAGCCACAGCTCGTGAAAGCGCGCCGGATCGTGGATCGCCGGGCTGGCGTCGGGGCCGCCCGCCTCCAGCAGGAGCACGTTCACGCCGGCGTCGACGAGCCGGCGCGTCAGCGCGCACCCGGCCGATCCCGCACCCACCACGATCACCTCGGGGGCAAACCCCTCCAGCACTATGACTCCTGGATGTGATCAGCCTCGCTAGCGCCCGGGAACGGGCGCGTGAGGCAGAACTGCGCCAGCGTCGCCTCGGGGACGCCCTCGACGCCGGGGGTGTCTGAGGCGATGCCCTGCGTGTGGGGGTCGTCGGCGAAGCCGCCCACCTCGACCGAGTGCTGGGGCGTGCGGTAACCCGAGACTCCAATGAGGTGCAGGTGCAGCGCCTTGCCCATTGTGTCCAGGCGTGCCGCGATGACCGGCTCCTCGTTGACGCTGTAGTTGGTCCCCGGTGACTGGAAGAACCCCCACTCGCCGCCGTGGGCCACGAACGAGGAGTTGACGCAGCCGCCGGGCGGCGGGGCGGCCGCGCCGCCTCCGCTGCCGTTGAGCGCTGCCTGCCGGGCGGCCGCGGCGGCGGCCCGGGCGGCGCGGGCGTTGAGCACCGAGGCCTCATGGGCCAGCGTCTTGCGCAGCGCGGTCAGCCTCGTCGCGGTGGCCCCGCGGATGTGCTCGGCGTGCAGCTGCCGGTCGACGATGGACAGCCGCAGCTGGGCGACATCGTCGCGCTCGCCGAGGATTGCGTCGGCCTGGCGGCGTCGCCGTGCCTGCACGGACGCGAGCGCGACGGTCTGGGCCTGGACCGCCTTGCGATCATCGACGACCCGCTGCACCGTCGCCACGTTGCTCTTGCGGATCGCGGTGAGGTTGCGTACGCCGTTGACCAGCTGATCGAAGCCCCGGGCATCGACGACGACGCTGACGATGTTGGGCGGCGGTGACTCGTAGTCGGCGCGCAGCTGGGCAGCCAGTGCCGCCTGGTCGCGGGCCTCGGAGGCTTTCAGCCCGGTCAGCCGCTTGCGCGCCGCCGCGAGCTCGATGGTCACGTTCGAGAGCAGCCGCTCCTGGACGCCCAGCGCGTTCTCGATCGCGGTCAGGCGCGCCTCGAGGTTGTCGATCGTCCCCTGATAGCCCTGGATCTTGCGGCTCTGCGCAGCGATCTGGGAGCCCAGCTCCTTGGCACGCTGCTTGCCGGACTGGTACTGGCCGCTCAGGTCCGCCCAGCCGGGGACGGCGATGAGCCCAAGCACCACGGCGGTCAACAGAAGTGGGTATGCGAAGCGACGGACGTAGGGCATGCGGTCGTCGTGACAGCGTGCGTCACGGCGACTCCCGAAACACGCGAGAGCCGGCTGACGCGGACGTCGCGAAGCTATCAGGACGGGCGGCGGGAGGTCGCTTTGTCCTGCGTGTGCAGTGAAAGTTGCAGCCCGGCCAGCGGCTGTGGCACGCGGGCGCCCGCTAGCCGATGGTGGAGGTGCCGCCGTTGGCGGCGGCGCGCGACGTCGCCGCGCTTGCCCCGTGCTCGACGTGGCCGCTCGGCCCGACGCCCCAGTCGCCGGTGCAGCCCGTGAACGTCGCCGAACCGTGTTCGGCCTGCGCCGCCGTGGTGGCCAGCTGGACCGCGGGCGGTCCCGGACTGGTCGCGGTCTTGGTGGTGGGCGCCTTGATCGTCGTCGTGTGCGTGGTCGTGGTGGTGGTGGTTCTGGTCGTCGGCGTCGTCGTGGTCTTGGTCGTCGGCGTCGTGGTCGTCTTGGTCGTCGTGGTGGTCTTGGTCGTCGGCGTCGTGGTCGTCTTGGTCGTCGTGGTGGTCTTCGTCGTCGAGGTCGTGGTGGTGTGGACGGGCGTGGTGGTGGTGGTCGTCGTCGTCGCGGTGGTCGGCGTGGTGGTCGTGCTCGTCACCGGCGGCGGCGGAACGGCCACGATCGGGGGCAGCAACGCCGCCGTGGTGGTCTCGCTCGTCGTGGTGCTGGACGTCGTCGTCGTGGGCGTCGTCGGGGGCGGGCTCACCGGTGGCGGCGGCTGATGTCCCGAGCCACCCCCGCCCACTCCCGAACCCGGGTGCAGCTGGCCGCCGTTGCTGGGTGTGCTGGGCGTCGTGCCGGGGTTCAGCGGCGAGACGGCCGGCCCGTGGGGGCCCGCCGAGCTGTGCACCGGCGTGGCTCCACTGCCGGCAGGCTGGCCGAGCACCGGGCTATGACCGCGGAGCGCCGCGGCCCCCGCGCGGCCACTGACCGGCACGCCGGGCTTGGAGTTCGCCGAGACGCGGGCCGACAGGCTGCCGCCGGGGATCGCCGGGCCGCTGAAGACCTGGCCCAACGTGCCCAGCCCTCCGAGCGGGCCGCTCCCGGTCACGAAGAACAGCACGACGACGATCGAGGCGGGAATCAGGATCGCGACCAGCGATGCCCCATAGATTTGGCGCCGCCACGCGCGTACTAATCCCATTTTTCTGAAGGCTAGTGCCCGGCCGTCGCGAAACCTTCTCATTTGGAGGTTCTTGTCACGAAAAAGCCGCATTACCTGCATGGAGGCGAACATCTTGCACCGCACCGCTACGATCCGCCGCGCCCTACCGTGGGGCATCAGCTCATGGGTCGCTTCTCGATCGCTCGCTCGCTGCGCCTTGCGCTGATCGGCCTCGCCATCGCGCTGGCGTCGGTGGCCGCCGCTGGGATCTCCAGCCTCTACAGCGCGCGGCAGACCTACGAGAACGTCCTGGCCCGCAGTTCGGACCTGGGCACCGCGGTGGCCAACCTCACCAGCGCCGGCGTCGTCCAGGTCGAGATCGCCCACGACGCCACCGGGCCGCTGGCCCCCGCGGCGCGTCGGCAGGCTGCCGTCGCCTTTGACCGCTCAGCGCAGGCCGCCGTCGCGCTCGCCGCCTCCGACGCCCCGAGCGCCAAGCTCCTCGCTCGTCAGATCTCGCTGCAGCGCCTCGCCGTCGCCCAGGCCCAGCGCGGGCGCCTGAAGTCCGCGAGCGCCGGCGGCGGCACACTGGCCAGCGCCGCCTCGGTAGCCGACCAGCTCCAGGCCCGCCAGCGCGTCCGCCAGCGGGAGGCGTCAGACCACGACCGCAGCCAGTCGCGCAGCGCGATCACGGTCGCGATCGTGGCCGGCGTGCTGGCGCTGATCGCCGCGCTCATCCTCATCGCCGGCCTGGTGCGCTCGATGCGCCGTCCGCTGGACGAGCTCGTCGACGCCACCGGCGAGCTGGCCTCGGGCACACTGGAGCGGCGCGTGCAGCCCGGCGGCCCGCGCGAGCTGCGTGAGCTGGGGCTGGCCTTCAACGCCATGGGCGACGACCTCGCCACTGCGCAGCGGCGCATCGAGGAGGAGCGCCGCCGCCTGGCGGTCACCATCGAGAGCCTCGGCGACGGGCTCATCGTCACCGAATCGGAGTCCACGGCCATCGCCACCATGAACCCGCGCGCGGCCGAGCTGGTCCGCGAGCTGGCGCCCGGCACGAACGTCGACGAGCCCGGCAGCCCGCTGCCAGCGCTGCACACCGCGCTGGAGCGCGAGGTGGTCATCGACCATGGCGGGCGCATCCTGGCCGTCACCGCCGCGCCGCTGGGCGACGACACCTCGAGCGGGATCGTATGGACCGTGCGCGACGTCACCGAGCGGGCTCGGCTCGAACGCGCCAAGTCCGACTTCGTCGCCACCGCGTCACACGAGCTGCGCAGCCCGCTGACCTCGATCAAGGGCTTCGTGGAGCTGCTGGAGCGCAGCCCCGACAGCATGTCGGTGCGCCAGCTGGACTTCCTGGACATCATCAAGCGCTCCACCGAGCGCCTCGTCGAGCTCGTCAACGACCTCCTCGACGTCGCCCGGCTGGAGGCCGACCACGTCGAGATCAACGCCCGCCCGATCGACGTCGGCGAGGCCGTCCAGGAGCTGGCGGAGCTCATGGGCCCTCGGATCGAGGCCAAGCACCAGACGCTGGGTACCTACGTCGCCCCGACGCTGCCCCTGGCCATGGCCGACCCCGAACGCATCCGGCAGGTGATCGGAAACCTGCTCACCAACGCGCATCTCTACACGGGCGAGGGCGGGCGCATCCACGTCGGCGTCGAGGCCGACCGCGCGTGGGTGAGGATCGTCGTCGCCGACACGGGCATCGGGATGACCACCGAGGAGACCGAGCGCGCCTTCGAGCGGTTCTACCGCGCACGCAGCGGCAACGAGTCCTCCCCGGGCACCGGGCTGGGCCTGTCCATCGTCAAGTCGCTCGTCGACCTGCACCACGGGGTCATCGAGGTCGACTCCGAGCCCGGTCGCGGCACCACCTTCCACGTCCTCATCCCGGCCGCCGTCGCCGTCGACGACCTGGACTCCCTGGACGTCATCCAGGGCCGCCGGGTGCTGATCGTCGATGACGAGCCCGAGGTGGCCGAGCTCATCGCCGACCAGCTCGCCCCCCTCGACGTGGACACCACCATCGCCACCAGCGGCGAGCAGGCGCTGCTGGCGCTGCGCGGCGAGCGCTTTGACGCGGTGACGCTCGACATCCTCATGCCGCACATGGATGGCTTCGAGGTGCTGCGCCAGATCCGCTCAGATCCTGACCTGCAGGCGACGCCGATCGTGTTCGTGTCCGTGTTCTCCGCACGCAGCGAGCTGTCGGGCGAGTGGGTGGTGGCCAAGCCGATCGACGCCGCCGAGCTGCGCCATGTGCTCGCCGCGGCCGTGCGCGCCGGCCGCAGCCGCATTCTCATCGTCGGGCGCGAGGAGCTTCAGTCCACGCTCGAGCCCGCGCTGGACGAACTGGGCATCGAGCACCAGTGGGAGACGTCGGGGGCGGCAGCCGCACGAGCGTGCGGGGAGCGCCGCTTCGAGGTGGCATTGATCGACGTAGGAATTCGTAACCCTCAGGCGGTTTTGCAAGCTTTAGACCTACGTGGCCGTCGACTTCGGCGCGCCGTGATCCTATTCTCAGACGGAGAATCGCCGACACCCTCGGGTATCGTCAATCTGGGGCTTGAGGTCGTACCGGTCCAGGACGCCGCTCATGCCCTCCTATCTGCATTGCGCGGAGATCGAGAACAAACGAGTCGAATTGCCGGTGGAGCTCAATACAGAAGCTGAGCTCACGCGGGAGATCGCGCGCCTTCGTGCCGAGCTCGCCCGCCGTGAGCGCGAGGCTGCCGACAAGGAGCTACAGCTCGAACGCTATGCCGCGGACCTGCGCGACACCTTCAAGGAGGAGCGCGCGCTCACGCAGCAGCTGACCCGCTCCTACCGCGCCACCGTGCGCGCGCTGTCCAACGCCGTCGAGGCCCGCGACGCCTACACCGGCAAGCACGCCGAGCGCGTCGCCGCCTACGGCATCGAGATCGCACGCGCGGCGGGAGTGCCGCGGCCCGACGCCCCCGAGCTCGAGTTCGGCTTCCTGCTGCATGACATCGGCAAGGTCGCCGTGCCCGATTCGATCCTCTACAAGCCGGGGCCGCTCACCGCCGAGGAGCGCGCACTGATGGCGCGCCATCCCGCGATCGGCGCCGAGATCGTCGGGCAGATCGAGTTCCTCAGCGAGGCCACCGAGATCGTGCGCTCTCACCACGAGCGCTGGGACGGCATGGGCTACCCCGACGGGCTGGCCGGCGAGAACATCCCGCGGGCGGCCCGGGTGTTCGCGGTGGCCGATGTGCTCGACGCGCTGACCACCGACCGGCCGTACCGGGCAGGCTTTCCGCTGCGTCAGGCCCGGGCGATGATCGTCGAGGAGTCAGGCACCCACTTTGACCCAACCGTGATCGAGGCCTTCCGCGACATCGAGGACGCGACGTTCGTGCAGATCGGCCGCGACGCATGGTGAACCGACAGAGAGGGGCACGATGAAGCGCGGCGTGCTGGTCGTCGACGACGACCCATTCATCCGCAAGCTGGTGGCGACGACGCTCGAAGATGTCTCGGAGTTTCAGTTGTTCGAGGCCGGCGACGGCGTTCAAGCCGTCGAGGTGGCCGCCCGCGAGCTGCCCACGATTGTCTTCCTCGACGTCGACATGCCGCGCATGGACGGCATCACCACCTGTCGCGAGCTGCGCAGCAACCCCGCGACGAGCGCCGCCACCATCGTCATGCTCACCGCCTCCCACGGGGACCGCATCGAGGCCCAGGCCGAGGCGGCCGGCGCCGACCTGTTCCTGACCAAGCCGTTCAGCCCGCTGGACCTGCTGCGCCTGGTCGATCGGCTCGGCGCTCAGAGCGACCGGCTCGATCGCCAGGCCTAGAACCGGGACCGGTTCGGCCGGCGCTGATCTGTGACCGCGGGGCGCACGCCGCGCCCAGTCACACGGTCAGGTGATGCGGATGAGGACGATCGTGTTGAGGACGAACAGCACGGCGAACAGGATCGTCCACCGGTTCAGGTTGCGCTCGACGAGCGAGCCGCCTCCAAGCGGTCCCGCGCCGGTGCCGACACCGAAGGCGCCCGACAGGCCCGCATCCTTGCCGGAGTGCATGAGGATGAGGAAGATGAGCCCTGCGCTCAGGAGTATCTGCACGACGTCCAGGACCGCGGTCATGGGCTCGATGGTACCTCGTCGTGGGCGCGCACCTCGTCGAGCTGATGGAGGATCTCGACCGCCTCGGCACGCAGCGACCCGTCCAGCGCCGCGTAGTCCTCGTCAGACAGCTTGCCGGTGCGGACGTCGAGCTCGGCATCGCGGATCTCGCGGTACTTGGCATCGCGCGCGGCCTCGAGCTCGGCCACCTCGGCAGCCTCACCGGCCGCGTCGTCGGGACGACGCGCGGCGCGCAACGGCGCGCTGATGACGTAGATCACGCCGGCCAGCACAACGAGGACGAGCACGTAGGCCACGGTCAGACCAGCTCGCGCTCGCGCTCGGTCTCGGGCTCGGCCACCTCGGGCCCCGCGGGGGCGACCACCGTCGCCGGCCGGCGGCGGCGCACCGACAGCCTGGGCGGGCGGGAACCGGTTCCGGGGCGCTGCGGCACCGGCCACAGGGCGATGAGACCGCCCAGTGCCGCGATGATGGCGCCGATCCATAGCCACATCACCAGCGGCGAGACCTCAATGAGGAACGTCGACGCCCAGGGGTGGCTGACGAACCGCTGGGCCAGTTCGTTGATGAGGACGTCGCGCAGCTGGAAGATCGTGTTGAGCTGCTGGGTGCGCTGGGCGGGTGGCAGGCTCTGCGCGGAGATCAGGGCCTTGGTGATCTGGGCGTCGCCCTGGTTGACCAGCCCCTGCAGCCGCGAGAGGTTGGGCGAGATGACGACCCACAGGTCGCGCAGTGCTCCCGAGTCCAGCCCGACGCGGCTCTCGGTCTGGGCACCGTCGGAGGTGTTGAGGAAGCGCCCGACGGGGTGCAGCCCGTCCTGGGAGGCATAGAGGCCATAGGTGGTGTGCAGGGTGGTCACCCGGTGCCCGTCCTTGGTGACGGCCAGGTCCCCGCCGAAGGAGACCTTCTGCGCCGTCGCGTGCGCCGTCGGATGGACGTAGTGGAAGGTGTAGCCGTCCAGGTGCACGCTCTGCCCGGGCCTGAGCGTCGCGAAGCGCTGGTGCTGGAAGGACGTGGAGCCGGCCACCCCCACCAGGGCCACCGCCACGCCGGCGTGGACGAGGTAGCCGCCGTAGCGACGCCGGTTGCGCCGTACCAGTGCCACCAGCGCGGCGGCCGGAGACTCGCCGGTCATGGCGCGCCGGGCGCGGGCGCCGCGGAAGAACTCCTGGGCCACGGTGGCCACCACCAACGCGCCGAAGCCGAACATGATGTAGGCGAAGGGGTGCTGGGTGACGCCGGGGACGAAGGCCAGCAGCACGAAGGTGCCCAGGCCCACCGCCGCCGGGAAGGCGAAGCTCCGCTTGAGCTTGGCCATGGTGACCCGGCGCCACGCGAGGATCGGGCCGATCCCGGACAGCACCACCACGATCAGCGCCAGCGGCACGACGAAGTGGGCGAACACCGGCGGCCCGACCGACGTCTGGGTCCCGGTGATGGCCTCGGAGATGAGCGGGAAGAAGGTGAGCCAGAACACCACGGCGGCGAGCGCCACCAGCAGCACGTTCTGCAGCAGAAACACGCCCTCGCGCGAGACCAGCGAGTCGAGCCGGTGGTCGCTGCTCAGGCTGTCGCGGCGATAGGTGACCAGCCACACCGAGCCCAGCACCATCGCCGAGATCAGCACCACGAAGGCGACGTTCAGCGTCGGATCAGAGACGAAGGCGTGGATCGAGCTGAGGATCCCCGAGCGCACCAGGAAGTCCCCGACGATGGCCAGGGTCCCGGCCAGCAGGACCAGCGAGGCGTTCCACACCTTCAGCATGCCCCGCTTCTCCTGGATCATGATGGAGTGGATGTAGGCGGTGCAGACCAGCCACGGCATCAGCGCCGCGTTCTCCACCGGGTCCCACTCCCAGTAGCCGCCCCAGCCCAGCTCGGTGTAGGACCAGCGCGCGCCCAGCAGGAGCCCGATCCCCAGGCACAGCCAGCCGGCCAGGGCAAACCGCCGCGTCACCTGGATCCACTCGGCGCCGACCCGCCCGCTGGCCAGCGCGCCGATGCAGAAGGCAAAGGGCACGAGCAGCAGCGTGAACCCCGAGTACAGCATCGGGGGGTGGATCATCATCGTCGTGTGGCGCAGCAGCGGGTCCAGCCCGGCGCCCTCGGGGGGCGGGCTGGGGCTGGTGGCGAACGGGTTGGCGAAGAAAACGATCAGCCCCACGAAGAAGATGGCCATCCCCAACAGGACCGACTGCGCGTAGGGCACGATCTCGCGCACGCGCCGGCGGGTGAGGAACAGCGCGAGGCTCGACCAGAACGACAGGAGCATCACCCACAGCAGCAGCGACCCCTGCTGCGTGGACCAGATCGCGGCCGCCCGGTAGAAGAACGGAGTGGTCGTGCTGGAGCCGCTGGCGACGATGTTGTAGGAGAAGTCTGAGCTGATGAAGGCGACGTCGAGGATCACGAAGGCGATCGCCGACATCCCCAGGATCGAGTACATCGCCCGGCGCCCCGAGTCCACCCACTCGCCGTGGCCCGACCGGGCCCCGTACACCGACGCGCCCAGCCCGTAGACCGAGCTCAGCAGGCAAAGGATCAGCAGGACGCGACCGGCGCCGGCCATCAGCGAGCGCTACCCATCAATACGAGCCGGACGCCGCCTGGTACTTGGAGGGGCACTTCGTGGTCAGCGTATTGGCCTGTCCGACGAACGTGCTCCCGGCGCCGCCCTCCTTGACGTTGACCAGCACGCCGCGGCCGGCGGCGAACGGGTCGGGGATCTCGCCGGTGTAGCGGACGGGCACCGACATCTTGAGCTTGGGGTCGCGCACCCTGAACAGCAGCACTCCGCCGTCGCGCTTGACCGAGCCGTTCAGGACGGTCCCGGCCAGGATGTAGGTCGTACCCGGGCGGGCCTTCTTGACCAGCTGCGAGGCGGTGACCTCGTCGCGGCCGGCGGCGAAGCTGGTGTAGACGAGCGCCGACGCAAGAAGCAATGCGACGGTAAGGGCGACGGTGAGGCGGATGGCACGCTTGCGACTCGGATCCATGCCGCAGCCCATTGTCACACACCGCCCGTCGGCCACGCTGCGGCAGCGGCGGCGGGTGCCCGGCGCCGCGACACTCCAAACCCTGGATTGTTAGCGGAATGTTAGGGCCTAGGACTTTATGGCTTGGGCGCGAAACCTTTGGCCAGTGTCGCCGTTCATCGGGGTTAACAGTGCTTGCTAGAACCAAGAGCGGCGTCGACCGGATCCGGCGCCACCGTGAGGGGCGACCGACCCGTGCTGCAACCCGCACCACGTCGTCGGCCGCGGCTGCGACCAAGCTGGACGGTCCCGTCAAGCGGCGTCGGCGCGAGGCCGGCGGTATGCAGGACGAGGCCGTCTACTCGTGCGAGTGCGGGTTCGTGTTCCACGCCCCCGTCTCCACATCGGTCGGCTGCCCCCACTGCGGTGGCGCTCAGGCCTGGTAGCCGCCCCCGACCAACTGCCCCGCGGCGGGCGCCAAGCTGATTGAATCCCCGGCCGGAAGGCGCCGGTGGGAGGTGTGCCGTCGTGAAGAGAGCCGTCATCGCCATGCTGGTGAGCTGTGCCGCCCTGGCCTGTCTGGCCGCGCCGGCGCTCGCCGCCGACGCGTACCCGGGCATGGAGCACCTGCACTTCGCCGCGGGCCCCTACCGGATCACCCCGGGCGCGAACCTGATCCTGGTCGACTCCAACAAGGTGCCCAAGCCCGCCCAGGACGGCTACATCGTGCGCATGGCGCCCAACCTCCGCTACGCCAATGCTGGCGGCAAGTGCTGTGGCTCCATCCCCCGCGTCGACGTCATCCACCTCCATCACGGGGTGTGGCTGAGCAACGGCGCCACGGGCGCGGGCGAGGGCAACGGCCTGGCCGGCCTCTACCCCTTCATGGCCTCCGGGGAGGAGAAGACGGTCTACCAGTTCCCCCACGGCTACGGCTATCCCGTGGGCGCCTCGGACGTCTGGGTCCTCAACTACATGATCCACAACCTGACCAACCACGCGGCTCAGGTCTACATCACCTACGACCTCGACTTCGTACCCGCCACCTCGCCGGCGGCCGCACAGATCACCCCCGTGCATCCGATCTGGATGGACGTCGAGGACCACCACATCTACCCGGTGTTTGACGTGCACCGCGGCAGCGGGGTCAACGGCAAGTTCACCTTCCCCGACATGGCCAAGCACGCCTACCCCAGCGGCACCCCACCACTCAACGAGTTCACGGTGGACCACCCGGGGACGCTCGTGGCCACCGCCGGGCACCTGCACCCCGGCGGTCTGTATGACGACCTCGACCTCATCCGCCCGGCCACCAAGCCGGCCGCGGGCACCGTGCGCGGGACGGTCCCGGACTCGGTGCGCCTGTTCAGATCCAACGCTCACTACTTCGACAAACGCGGCCCGATCTCGTGGGACATGGCGATGACCGCCACCCCGGCCAACTGGCGCCCCCAGGTCAAGGCCGGCGACGTGCTGCGCGTCAGCTCCACCTACAACACCACTCGCGCCTCGTGGTACGAGTCGATGGGGATCATGGTCGTGTGGGAGGCCTGGAACGGCCAGGGCGGCACTGACCCCTTCGCCCACCCCATCGACGAGCGCGGCCACGTCACCCACGGCCACCTCGCTGAGGACAACCACCACGGCGGCGCCCAATCGCTGGGCGTCAACCCGAGCGCGTTCCCCGACTGCACCCGCCGCACCGTCGACATCTCGGAGTTCCGCTATGACCCCGGCGACTTCACGGCGACGGGGATGAACCGCTGCATCCCCACCACCACCGCGGGCCACTCGATCACCTTCGTCAACGACGACGCCAGCCCCCTCTCCCCCGGCAACCCGCTGAGCCCGACCAAGGCCTACCTGGACTCGGTGTTCCACACGGTCACCTCATGCCAGAGCCCCTGCGGCCTGAACACCGGGATCTCCTACCCGCTGGCCAACGGCGCGGGCAACTACGACTCGGGGCAACTAGGCCTCGGCACGCCCGCCACCGGCAAGCTCAGCTGGAGCACCCCGGCCGGCCTGAAGCCTGGCACCTACACCTTCTTCTGCCGCATCCATCCATTCATGCGGGGCGTGTTCCGCGTCGTGCAGTGAGGCGGCCCCGGGACGCGACCGGGGTATCAATGAAGGTCAACTGCAGCTGAGGAAGGCGGGACGGGTGGCCGCGGCCACCCGGAGTCGAGGCGGATCTTGAAGGCTGGGCTCTGGCGGTCAGCGCAACACCTGATGGTTGGAGTCTCTCACCTGGTGGGGGTTCGGGGTGCAGGCGCCCGTCGTCGCGGAGCCGAGCCCGGAGGGCGAGGCGCAGCGGCGATGGGCGCTGTCAGCCGCTGCGGACTGGTCCTGGCTCGCCGAGCAGCACCGCCATCCTCTCGGCCGGGTTATCCCAGCCCAGCGTCTTGCGGGGCCGCCCGTTGAGCTCGGCGGCGACCTCATCTAGCGCGGCCTGGTCGTGCATTGAGAGATCGCTGCCCTTGGGGAGGTACTGACGCAAGAGCCCGTTGGTGTTCTCGTTGCTGCCGCGCTGCCACGGCGAATGGGGATCGCAGAAGTAGACCGGCACCCCGGTCTGCTCGGTGAACCGGGCGTGCGCGGCCAGCTCACGGCCCTGGTCCCAGGTCAGCGACCTGAGCAGATGCGCCGGCAGATGCTGGATCCGGCCCTGGAGCACCTCAATCACGTGCTCGGTGGTGCGATCGCGCAACGGGGCCAGCAACACATACCGGCTGTGGCGCTCCACCAAGGTCACGATCGCCGAGCTCCCGTGGCCGCCGAGCAGCAGATCGCCCTCCCAATGGCCCGGCACCCGCCGGTCATCGGCCTCCGGCGGCCGCTCGGCGATCGGCACCATCCCCACCAGCCGCCCGCGCAACTGCACCCGCCCCTGGCTCTTGCGAGTCACACGCCGCGTCCGCAACAAGCCGGTCAGCTCGCGCCGCAACTCGCCGCGTGACTGCACATACAACGCGCGATAGATCGATTCGTGACTGATCTGCATCCCCCGATCATCGGGGTGATCACGCTTGAGCGTCGCCGCGATCTGCTCAGGCGACCACCGACGCCGCAGCCACGCCCACACCTCAGCCCACAACGCGGGCGACCCCGCCAGCTTCCCCGGCTTAGGACGCCGCGCACACGCCTGCGCCCGCGCCTCCGCCCGCTGCGCCCGATACCGCTCCCGGCCCCCGTTACGCGCCAGCTCACGACATACCGTCGACGCAGACCGCCCGATCGCCCCGGCGATCCTCCTGACTGACTGCCCCTCCTCGCAGCGCATCTGGATCTCAACCCGCTCCTCATACCTCAAACGAAACCCTGAATGCGACCAGCGGCGCCGCACCAAAGCGTCGTGATCCCGAATCCGATGCACCGTGCGCTCAGACACCCCGAACCGCGCAGCGACCCCCGCCACCCCCGCCCCCGCACGCAACTCATCAGCCGCACGCCGACGCTCAACCCCGCACAACTCCTTCGGCCGCTTCCGGCCCCCCTGCCCCCAACTCCGACTGGCCATCACACCCTCCGATCAACACGAAACCACCATCGTGTTGCGATGACCGGACGAAACCACCAAGCCATTTCCTTCA
>DASXCN010000197.1:0-39110 GCA_036491155.1 Solirubrobacteraceae bacterium
GGAGCTCAACGCGATCGCCTGCCCGACGACGACGTTGTGCGTGGCGGCTGACGGAAACGGTGCGATCGTGACCTCGACTGACCCGGTCAAGGGCACGTGGGGCTCGCCGGTGACCGTCGACGCCCCTGACGGCGCCCCCAACACCATCCAGACGATTACCTGTCCGTCGGCAGCGCTGTGCGTGGCCGGTGACGCCGCCGGCAACGTCGTGGCCAGCACCAACCCCAACGGCGGCGCCGGGGCGTGGAGCCTCAGCGACGTCGACGGCTGGCCCATCTTCGGAATCGCGTGCCCACCCGGGAACACCTGTGCCGCTGTGGACGGCTGGGGCGGCGTGGTGCTCGGAGCGTCCTCGGTCTCGACCAACCCGGGTCCGACCGGACCGGCCCCGGTTCCGTCGGTGGTCGCGGGCCGGCTCGTGGTGGTCGGGCACGTCAGAGTGGTCAAGCACACGAAGTTGCGCGTGCGCGTCGCCTGCAAGGGCGCCGCCGTGACGCGGTGCGCGGGCCGTCTCACCCTGATCACCATGACCGGCGCGGGCCGGCACCGGCACAAGGTGGGAGTGGGTGGCCGCGCCATCAAGCTGCGCGGTGGCCGCGCTCTCACCATCACCATGGCGCTCGACGCGCGCGGGCGCAAGCTGCTGAGGGCGGCGCACACGGTGGCGGTGCGCATGGCCATCACGCAGGGCAAGCGCAGCGTGTTCGACCGGCGGTTCACCTTGCGCCACCCGGCCTCTCGTCGGAGGCACGCGCACACGACGACGGGGCACCAGACGTAGGGAGGAGAGAGGGGAGGGGCGCGCGGCCAGTCCGGCGCGCGCCCCGCCCCCTGCACGCGCCCCGGGCTCTGACCGCGCTGCGGCCCCTGCGGCACGCGCCCGGAATCAATCGACCCCCATATGCTATTCTGACGTTTACGTAAGAATTCGATTGAAGGCAGGCCTGAGTTGTCCGTGTTACAAGCTCCCCAGGCTGAGGGTCCGGCGACCCGTCGCCGCCTCGGCGTGCACGCCGATCACGACTCCTACAAGTGGTGGGCTCTGTCCTGCACGAGCCTGGGGATGCTGCTCGCGACGATCAACTCCGGCACCCTGATCATCGCGCTGCCCGACCTCGAGCGCAGTCTGCACACGAGCCTGCTCGAGTTGGTGTGGGTGATCCTGGTCTACATGATCGCCTCGACCGTGCTAGTGCTCAGCGCGGGCCGGCTGTCTGATCAGTTCGGGCGAAAGAAGGCCTACGTGCTGGGCTTCCTGGTGTTCGCGGCGGCGTCACTGGGCGCCGGGTTCGCGGCCAACGGCACCCAGCTCATCCTGTGGCGGATCCTGCAGGGGATCGGCGGAGCGTTCCTGTTCGCCAACGCCGCCGCGATCGTCACCGACGCCTTCCCCAAGGAGCAGCTCGGGCTGGCCATGGGCACCAACACGATGGTCGCCGCCATCGGCCTGGTCATCGGGCCGGTGTTGGGCGGCGCGCTGGTGGCGATCTCGTGGCACTGGGTGTTCTGGTTCAACGTCCCCTTCGGCATCGCCGGCAGCGTCTGGGGCGGCTACGTCCTGCACGAGGTCACCGGGCGCGGCGAGGACCGCTCCTTTGACTATCTCGGCACCCTGACCTTCCTCGTCGGCCTCACCGGCTTGGTCTACGGGATCTCCAAGGGCGGGATCTCGGGCTGGACCTCGCCGGGGACGATCCCCGCTCTCATCCTCGCCGTCGTGTTCCTGCCGGCGTTCGTGCTCATCGAGTCGCGCATGAAGGCGCCGATGCTGGACCTCTCGATCTTCCGCAACCGTCTGTTCGCCACCGCCTCGGGCGCTGCCTTCGCCAACGGCCTGTCCCGGTTCGCGCTGATGTTCGTGTTCGTCTTCTACTTCCAAGGGGTGCAGGGCGACTCACCCATCCTGGCCGGTGTGAAGCTGGCCCCGCTGGCTCTGGGAATGCTCATCGCCTCGCCGGCGGCCGGGATGTGGGCGGACCGCCGCGGCTCGCGCACCCTGGCGGTGCTCGGAATGCTCGTCACCGCGCTGGGACTGGCGCTGATGACCACGCTCCAGCGCGACACCAGCTACGTGTGGCCGGGGATCTACATGTTCATCGTCGGGATCGGCTCAGGCATGTTCAACTCGCCCAACACCGCCGCCATGATGGGCACCGTGGCGCCGCACCGCCGCGGGATCGCCGCCGGCGCGCGGGTGCTGGTGCAGAACACCGGAGCGGTCATCTCGATCGCCTTCGTCCTGGCTATCGTCACCTCGGCGGTCCCCAAGCACGTGCTCTTCGCGGTGTTCTCGGGCGTGGCCAGCCACATCTCCAACGCGCAGCTCGTGCCCTTCATCGCCAACATGCACACGGCGCTGTGGTGCCTGTGCGGGGTGTCGATCGTCGGAGCCTTCATCTCCGCGGCTCGGCCCAAGGACGTGGTCGCGCCCGCGCCGGAGAAGTCTCGCGAGCCTCAGGCGGCGCTGTCATGAGCGCCACCGCTGCTCGCCAGCTGCGCATCGGTGAGGTGGCCGAGCTCACCGGCACCACCCCGCGCACGATCCGCTATTACGAGGAGATCGGGCTGCTGGACCGCGCGCCCGAGCGGGCCCAGGGCAAGCACCGCGTCTACACCCAGGCCGACGTGGACCGTGTCAGCGAGATCATCCGCCTGCGCGACCTCCTCGGCCTGTCGCTGGAGCAGCTCTCCCAGTTGCTCGAGGCCGAGAGTGCCCGCGCGCACCTGCGCGACGAGCTCGCCCACACCGAGGACCCGACGGAGCGCAAGCGGATCCTGGAGGAGCTGCTGACCCACATCTCAGGTCAGCTCGACCTCGTCCAGACCCGGCGCACCGAGCTCACCGATCTCGCTGCCGAGCTCTCCGACAAGCAGAACAAGGTCAGGCAGAAGATCCGCGAGATCGACGGGGAGTGAGCACCGCCGCCCCAAGCCGGGCCGGCGTTGACCGGCGCGCGATGGCGATGCTCTCGGCCGGGCACCTGTTCACCGACGTCGGTCAGGGGTCGATCCCGGCGCTGCTGCCCTTCCTCATCGTCAGGGACCATCTCAGCTACGCCGGCGCTTCGGCGTTGATCCTGGCGGCCACCATCGCCAGCTCGGTGATTCAGCCTGTGTTCGGCCATCTGTCGGACCGCCGCTCGCTGCCGTGGCTGATGCCGCTCGGGCCGGTGCTCGGCGGGCTGGGCGTGGGGCTGGCCGCCATCGCTCCCAGCTACGGACTCAGCTTCGCGGCGGTTGTGGTCAGCGGAATCGGCGTCGCCGCCTTCCACCCCGAGGGCTCACGCTTTGCCAACTACGTCTCCGGGGCGCGGCGCTCGAGCGGCATGAGCCTGTTCAGCGTCGGCGGCAACGTCGGCTTCGCGTTGGGGCCGGCCCTGGTTACGCCTCTGGTGCTGGTCTTCGGCCTCTCGGGCGCGCTCCTGGTCATCCTGCCCACGTCGCTCATGGGCATCGTGCTCTCCCGCGAGCTGCCCCGCCTGAAGACCTTCCGCGTCGACCTCACCCAGCGACACGCGGCGGACGCGGCAAACCAGGATGCCTGGGGCCCGTTCACGCTGCTCGCCGTCGTCATCGCCCTGCGCTCGTTCGTGTACTTCGGCTTCATCACCTTCATCCCGCTCTATTTCATCCACGACCTGCACACGGGCCGCGGTGTCGGGGGCGCAGCACTGACGGTCATGCTCGTGGGAGGGGCGATCGGCACGCTGGTCGGAGGCCAGCTCGCCGACCGCTTCGGGCGCCGGTCGGTGCTCATCGGCTCGATGGCGGTGCTGCCGTTCCTCACCGTCGGCTTCCTCCTCTCGCCTCCCGCGCCGGCCATGCTCTTCGCCGCGATCGCCGGCGCGGCCACGATCGCTACCTTCGCGGTCACGATCGTCATGGGCCAGGAGTTCCTGCCAGGCCGGATCGGCGTGGCCTCGGGCGTCACCATCGGCCTGTCGGTGGGGATGGGCGGCGTCGCCGCCCCGCTGCTGGGCATCCTGGCCGACACCGACGGGCTGCGCTCGGTGTTCGAGCTCGTCATCGTCTTCCCGCTGGCCGCGCTCGCGCTCAGCCTGCTGCTCCCGGTGCGCCGCGATCCCGGCCACGAGGCGCCCGCGCAACCCGCGTCTGCCCGTCGCACAGCGCCAACACAACCGCAACGGTCGCCGGCGTAACCACCGCCGAGTGACGCTGTAGATTCCGGTGACACGCCGGTCCTGAGGCGTCGCACCGTCAGGCCGTATGGCTCAGCGCGCTATCCGCGGAGCCGGCGCTCCTTTTGCATGTCCCGCATCCGTCAATGCACCGCACGCTGCACCCCTGCCCTGGCCGCTCTCGCCGCGGCGCTCGTCGGCCTCGTCAACGTCGCCTCGGCGCTGACCCCGAACATCCGCTGGCGCGGCCGGCTACTGCTCGACGTAGAGCCCGTCGAGGCGGTGCGGCTGTTCCACGCCTTCGCGCTCCCGGCGGGAGCGGCGCTGCTGCTGGTCAGCCCGTATCTGCTCAAGCGCCGGCGCCGGGCCTGGCAGATCGCCGTCTGGCTGATGCTCGTCCTCGGCCTGCTGGACCTGCTCAAGGGCCTCGATGTCGAGGAGACCGTGCTCACGTGGGCTACGGCGGCATGGCTGTTCGCCGGCGCTGCGGAGTTCCGCGTCGAGCACGACGCGATCACGCTGCGCAGTTCGATCTGGCGGGTACCTCTATTGGGCGCCTTCGGGCTGGGCCTGGCCGCTGTCGCCACCTGGGTATCCGAGGGCCGGCCCTCGTTCACCGCCGTCGTGCGCGAGACGGGGGATCTGCTGGCGTGGCAGTCGGGGCCGCTGCGCTTCGAGCATCACGCGATCGGCGATCACGCGTTTGCCTGGGTTCCGCTCGGCGTCCATCTGCTCGAGCTGGGGACGCTGCTGGCCATGGCCTACGTCGTGTTCAGGCCGCTCGCCGCCCCAGCCGCGCTGCCCGGTCCGGCCGCCCGTCGTGCGGCGGCACAGCTCGTCCGGACCCACGGCTCGGACACGCTGTCGTTCTTCAAGCTGCGCGCCGACAAGCACTACTTCTTCAGCTCCGACCGCTCGGCCTTCGTCGGCTACCGGGTCGAGAACGGGGTGCTGCTGCTCTCCGGTGATCCCGTGGGGCCCGACGCCGCCCTTTGCGGGTTGCTGGACGACCTCAAGGACTTCGCGGAGGCCCGCGGGCTCAAGCTGGCCGCGGTGGGGGCTAGCCAGCGGCTGCTGCCGGTGTGGGAGCAGCTGGGGCTGCGCACGATGTACCTCGGCGATGAGGCGATCATCGATGTCGGGGAGTTCTCGCTGGAGGGCCGGCCGATCCGCAAGGTGCGCCAGTCGGTCAGCCGTCTGCGCAAGGCCGGGTACAGCGCCGAGCTGCACCGTGTGTCCGCTCTGGCGCCAGAGGTCGCCGCGGAGGCCGAGGCGGTGCTGGAGCGCGGCCGGGAGGGCGCGCCCGAGCGTGGCTTCTCGATGGCGATGGACTCGATGCACGGCGACCACGGCGAGGACACGCTGGTGGTCCTCGCCCGCGACGAGCAGCACGCCGTTCGTGGCGTCCTGCACTTCGTTCCCTGCTTCGGGCGCTCGGCCATGTCCCTCTCGTTCATGCGCCGTGACGCGAGCACGCCCAACGGGCTCACCGAGTTCATGGTCGTCAGTGCGGTGGAGCTGTTGCGCGCGCGGGGCGTGGATGAGATGTCTCTCAACTTCGCGGCCTTCGCCCGTTGGATCCACAGCCCTGAGCGCCGTGCCGAGCGGGCTCTGGGGAGGCTCATCGCTCTGGGCAATCGGTTCTTTCAGATCGAGAGCCTGTACCGGTTCAACGCGAAGTTCTTCCCGCGTTGGCAGCCCCGATATCTGGTCTACCAGGGGGCACTCGGACTGCCGCGGGCGAGCCTCGCGGCGATGTGGGCCGAGGGCCAGATCCCCAAGCCCGAACTACCGCGAGGAGGTTCGTCGATGGGGACGCGCCAGATGGCACGGGCACGCTAACCTCGCTCTAACTAAGAGGCGGCTCTCCACTACCCTCCTGGTAGTGGCGCGCGGCCTCTTCCGGCGCTGAAATACAGGCGACGCCTGTTGGTCCTGCGCCGATAGCCTACGCGCCCCTCAACCCAGTACCGCCAGCTTGCCAAGCAGCTTCAGCAGACCCAATGCAAAAAAGCAGCCGTTCGCCCTTGACGGGCAAAGACGTAGCCGGCGCGGGAATGTTCCTGCTGTCGGCGAATCTTCTGTTCGCGGCGGTGGGGACGGGTATTGGTGCGCTGTTCGGTGCAGCCCTGGCGCTGGGGATCATCGGCTTCCTGATCGGCTTCCTGGTGGGGATCTACCTTGTCATTAGGCGCTTCCGCGGTTACTGAGCGACCACCCGTGAGTGTGCTCGCCTTCTTCGACATCATCGTGCTGGTGGTCGCGGCGCCGATCATGCTGCTCATCGGCGTCCCCGCTTCCGGCTACGCCATCGGCGCCGGCGCGTGGATCGCGCTACGCGCAGCCAATGTGGGCGTCGACCGCGTCACCGCGAGCATGGACGCTCAGCGCCAGATCAGCCTGCGACTGGGCTTCATGCTCGCCCGGCTCTTCACCCTGGCCATCGCGGTGATCATCGCCCGCAACGTCGACGGCAAGGACGCCGGCGTCACCTGCCTAGCCGTGATCGTCTTCGCGTACACGATGTCGCTGGCCATCTCGGCCATGACCCGCACGAGGCCCCGATGACCACCACCCGCAAGCTGCTCTGGGGCATCACCGGCTTCTACGTGGCCGGGATTGTGGTCCTGATCATCCTCTTCGGCTTCGGCCACCAGAACCATGAGTTCCAGGTCCAGAACGAGTTCAAGCTCGACAACTGGCTCCACCTCGGCGTCTTCAGCATCAACCGCGCCGTTCTCTACCTCATCCTCGCCACGATCCTCACCGTGGTGACCATGGTGTGGATCGCTGACCGGATGCACCAGCGGCCCAACAAGGTCCAGACCGCCGTCGAGGTCCTCTTCTCGCTGCTGCGCGACAACATCACCCGCGGGAACATGCCCGATTCGATGGCGGCGAAGTGGTTCCCGTTCCTCGGGGCGCTGTTCCTCTTCATCTGGTTCAACAACCTGATCGGATACATCCCGCTCCCGACCAACTCAGGGCAGGAATTCGTCATCTTCGGTGCCCACATCCCGGCGTTCGCGCTCTACGCCGCCACCGCCAACATCTCGGTGCCGCTCATCCTCGCCGTCGTCGTGTTCATCGCCTTCAACTGGGTGGGCATCCGCGCCCAGGGCCCGATCGGCTACCTCAAGAGCCTGATCCCGGGTGGCGTCACCGGGCCGATCCTGCTGCTGATCTTTCCGCTGGAGGTGATCTCCACCTTCATGCGGCTGCTCTCGCTGACCATCCGACTCTTCGCCAACATCCTGGCCGGCCACCTGATCATCCTGTTCATGGCCGGCGGACTGGCGGTGCTGCTCGGGTTGTCGTTCCTGGGCTGGTTCACCCTGCCGTTTGCGATCCTGCTCTACCTGTTCGAGTTGGGCCTGGTGGCGACGCTGCAGGCCTTCATCTTTGCGACTCTCGCCGCCATCTACATCAGCGGCGCGGTAACTCATCACTAAAACCACGAAGGAGCTGACCTCACAGTGCTAGCGCTTACACACCTCCTCTCGTTCGGCGCCATCAGCGCCGGACTCGGCATCGGGATCGGAGGCGGACTGGGTGCCGTCGGTGCCGGCGTCGGCATCGGGATCATCTTCGGCAAGGTCATCGAGGGTGTGACCCGCCAGCCGGAGATGCGTGACGAGATCACTCAGATCCAGTGGCTCGGCTTCGCCCTGACCGAAGCGACATTCTTCTACGGGCTCGTCGCCGGCCTGCTCTCCTGGGTGCTGAAGTAACGATGCCCGCACCGGTCACCGCCGCCTCCGGCGGCTCGTTCCTGATCACGCCCAACGTCGGGCTGATGATCTGGACGCTGCTGCTGTTCGGATTCTCCATGTTGATTCTGTGGAAGCTCGCCTTCCCGCGGATTTCGGCGGCCCTGGACAAGCGCCAGCATGCGATCGAGGAGTCGATCGATCACGCCGAGCGCATCCGCAAGCAGGCCGACGAGATCCTGGACGAGTACCGCGAGCGCCTCAAGGAGGCCCGCGAGCAGGCCGACGACATCGTCTCGCGCGCCCGCCGGGCGGGGGAGGCCCACGAGCGCAAGTCCGAGGAGGAGGCCAAGGCCAAGCGCGAGCAGCTGCTGGAGCAGACGCGCCGCGACATCGAGACCGAGACCCGCCGCGCGATCCAGGAGATCCGCCACGAGGTCGCCGACCTCACCGTGCTGGCCACCGAGAAGGTGACCCGCAAGACGCTCACCGAGGACGACCAGCGCCGACTCGTCGAGGACGCCCTGTCCGAGCTGGATTTCAGCGCCCTGGCGTCGGAGGCGGAACACAACTAGATGGAAGAGATCGCCCAGGTCTACGCGCGCGCCCTGTTCGAGGTCGCGTCAGAGGAGGACACGCTCGACCGCGTCCACGACGAGCTGGGCGTGTTCGCCGACGCGATGTCGGAGAACCGCGAGCTGATGCAGTTCTTCTTCTCGCCGTACTTCTCGGTCCCAGACAAGAAGGACGGCCTGCACAAGTCCGTCACCGGCGCCAGCCCCGCGATCAACAACTTCCTGGAGGCGCTCATCGAGCGCCATCGCATGCCCGCGATCTTCCGGATCCGCACGGAGTACAACGCGCTCTGGGACGAGGCGCGCAAGCTGCTCCCGGTGCAGATCACGAGCGCGATCGCGCTGGATGAAGGCGAGGTCAAGAGTCTGGGCGACCGAATCGGCAAGCAGGTCGACCGCCAGGTGCAGGTGTCCGCCGAGGTCGATCCCGACATCCTCGGTGGGGTAGTGCTGAGGGTGGGGAACGTCGTCCTCGACGCCTCGATCAAAAACCGTCTGGAACAACTTCGAAAGCAAGTGGCGCAGGCGTAGGGCCACGCCTGTGAAGGGAGCGACCTAACAAGATGCAGATCAAACCCGATGAGATCACCTCGATCCTCAAGAGCCGGATCGAGGGCCTCGACACCTCCGAGGCCGAGCTGACCGAGGTCGGGACCGTGTTGTCGGTCGCCGACGGTATCTGCCGCGTCCACGGCCTCGAGAACTGCATGAGTTTCGAGATGCTCGAGCTGCCCCATGACGTGACCGCCCTGGCGCTCAACCTGGAGTCCGACAACGTCGGCGCCGTGCTCTTCGGCGAGTGGGAGAAGATCTCCGAGGGCGACACGGTCAAGCGCACGGGGCGCCTGCTCGACATCCCCGTCGGCGAGGGCCTGTTGGGGCGGATCGTCGATCCGCTGGGCAACCCGCTCGACGGCAAGGGCGAGATCGAGAGCGCGGGGACCCGGCCGGCCGAGCACAAGGCTCCCGGCGTCGTGCAGCGCCAGCCCGTGAAGGAGCCGATGCTCACCGGGCTGAAGGCGATCGACTCGATGATCCCGATCGGCCGCGGCCAGCGCGAGCTGATCATCGGGGACCGCCAGACCGGGAAGACCTCGATCGCCATCGACACGATCATCAACAACAAGGACCGCGATCTCATCTGTGTGTACGTCGCGATCGGCCAGC
The DNA here is from genome assembly GCA_036491155.1 of Solirubrobacteraceae bacterium. Lineage (GTDB taxonomy): Bacteria > Actinomycetota > Thermoleophilia > Solirubrobacterales > Solirubrobacteraceae > Palsa-465. Next base: position 9,592 of record DASXCN010000197.1, read on the forward strand.
GCAAGGCCACCGTCGTCCAGCTCGCCAACGTCCTGGAGGAGGCGGGCGCGCTGCAGAACACGATCATCGTGATGGCCGCCGCCGACGAGGCGGCGCCGATCAAGTTCCTGGCGCCCTACGCGGGCTGCGCGATGGCCGAGTACTTCCTCTACAACGGCAAGGCCGCGCTGGCGGTCTACGACGACCTCACCAAGCACGCCTACGCCTACCGGCAGATGTCGTTGCTACTGCGCCGCCCGCCGGGACGCGAGGCGTACCCCGGCGACGTGTTCTACCTGCACTCGCGGCTGCTCGAGCGCGCCGTCAAGCTCAACGACGACCTGGGCGGCGGCTCGCTGACGGCGCTGCCGGTCATCGAGACCCAGGCGGGGGACGTGTCGGCCTACATCCCCACCAACGTCATCTCCATCACCGACGGGCAGATCTTCCTGGAGCCCAAGCTCTTCTACTCCGGCGTGCGTCCGGCCATCAACGTCGGGATCTCGGTGTCCCGGGTGGGCGGCGCGGCGCAGATCGGCCCGATGCGCAAGGTCGCCGGCACGCTGAAGCTGGAGCTCTCCCAGTACCGCGACCTCGAGGCCTTCTCCCAGTTCGGCTCCGAGCTTGACCCCGACACCCAGCGGACGCTGGCCCGCGGCGAGCGCCTGGTGCGGACGCTCAACCAGAACGAGCGCCACCCGATGCCGGCCGAGGACCAGGTGGCCCAGATCTTCGCGGCCACCAACGGCTACCTGGACCGCATCCTCGCCGACAAGGTGGAGAAGTTCCTCACCGGGCTGACCGAGTCGCTGCGCGGCAACGAGGCCGAGCTGCTCGAGAAGATCGCGGGTGGCGACTGGTCCGACGAGACCCGCGAGGCGCTGGACAATGCGGTCAACACCTACGCCGAGGACTTCGGCTACGACCTCGACGAGGAGGGTCACCCCCTCGAGGAGGACGCCGCGCCCGAGACGCGCCGCCGCTCTGAGTCCGACGACCAGGAGTCCGAGGCTGCTGAGCCCGACGACCAGGAGTCCAAGGCCGCTTAGCGGCCGCCGGAGAGATCGACTGACGCATGGCCACTTCGCAGCGAGACGTTCGCAACCGCATCGGTGCGGTCAAGAACATCCAGAAGATCACCCGGGCGATGGAGATGGTGGCCGCCGCCCGGCTGCGCCGCGCCGAGCAGCGCATCGAGGTGCTGCGGCCCTACGCGGACGCGATCCGGCGGATGACGCGCCAGGCGGCCGAGGCCGCCGGCGACCTGCCGCGGCTGCCGATCCTCCAGGAGCACGAGTCCGTCAACACGGTGGGCCTGCTGGTGGTGGCCGGGGACCGCGGTCTGGCCGGCGCCTTCAACTCCAATGCCGTGCGCGCCGGCGTCGCCGCCGGGCGCGAGCACGGCGCGGAGGGCCGCCACGTCCTCTACTACGCCTCGGGCCGGCGCCCGGCGTCGTCGCTGACCTTCCGCGGCCTCGACGTGGCCCAGAGCTTCACCGGTTTCACCGATCGCCCCGCCTACGCCGACGCGCGCCGCATCGCCGAGCAGCTCATGTCCGCCTACGCGGACGGCGACCTCGACCGGGTCGAGATCTTCTACAACGGCTACATCTCGCCGCTGTCGCAGGTGATCCGGCGCGAGACCCTGCTGCCGCTGCAGCAGGCCACCGTGCTCGACGATGACTCCGGCGAGGAGTCGGACGAGGGCGATAGCAATCAGGGTCCGCGGGCGCTTGTCGAGTACGAACCCGAACCGGAGGAGATCCTCAAGCGCCTGGTCCCCGACTATGTCGAGATTTCGATCTACCGGGCGCTGCTGGAGTCGACGGCGTCCGAGCACGGTGCTCGCATGACCGCGATGCGCAACGCGTCAGACAACGCGTCGACGCTCATCGACGACTTGACCTTGCAGATGAACCGAGCCCGCCAGGCCGAGATCACACAGGAGATCATGGAGGTCGTGGCCGGCGCAGAAGGCCTCGGATAAGGAGAACAGATGTCTGCCACCCAGGAAACCGAAACCAGCAGCGGGACCGAGAAGCGCAACGTCGGGCGGATCGAGGAGATCCAGGGCGTCGTCATCGAGGCCGTGTTCCCCGACAAGCTGCCCGAGATCAATCACGCCATCCTCGTACCTCGGCCCGAGGCCGCGCGCGCGGAGGAGGACGAGGACATCGCCGCCCAGAAGGACCCGTACGTCACGTGCGAGGTTCAGCAGCATCTCGGCGACGACCGCGTCCGCGCCGTGGCCATGGACACCACTGACGGCATGGCCAGGGGCACGGAGGTGATCGACAGCGGCGCTCCGATCACGGTGCCGGTGGGACGCGACACGCTGGGCCGGATCTTCAACCTGCTCGGTGAGCCGATCGACCTCGGGGACGACATGCCCGAGGGCATCGAGCGCTGGCCGATCCATCGCGACGCCCCGACCATCGAGGACCTCACCCCGACCACGGAGATGTTCGAGACCGGGATCAAGGTGGTCGACCTGCTCGCGCCCTACGCCAAGGGCGGCAAGGTCGGCCTGTTCGGTGGGGCCGGTGTGGGCAAGACCGTGATCATCCAGGAGCTCATCCACAACCTGGCCCAGGAGCACGGCGGTCTGTCGGCGTTCTGCGGCGTGGGTGAGCGTTCCCGGGAGGGCAACGACCTGTGGCTGGAGATGAAGGAATCCGGCGTGCTGGATAAGACGATGCTCGTCTTCGGGCAGATGAACGAGCCGCCCGGCGCCCGCATGCGCGTCGCCCTGTCGGGTCTGACGATGGCGGAGTACTTCCGTGACGAGGAGGGTCAGGACGTGCTGCTGTTCATCGACAACATCTTCCGCTTCGTCCAGGCGGGCTCCGAGGTCTCGGCGCTGCTGGGCCGCATGCCCTCACAGGTGGGTTATCAGCCCACGCTGGAGTCCGAGATGGGCCAGTTGCAGGAGCGGATCACGTCGACCCGAAAGGGGTCGGTCACCTCCATCCAGGCGATCTACGTGCCTGCCGACGACCTCACCGACCCGGCGCCGGCGTCGGCGTTCGCCCACCTCAACTCAACGACGTCCCTGTCGCGGTCGATCTCGGAGAAGGGGATCTACCCGGCGGTGGACCCGCTTGACTCCACCTCGACGATCCTCAAGGCCGAGATCCTGGGCGAGGAGCACTTCCAGGTCGCCAACCAGGTCAAGGAGGTCCTCCAGCGCTACAAGGAGCTCCAGGACATCATCGCCATCCTCGGGATCGACGAGCTGTCGGACGAGGACAAGGTGACGGTCCAGCGGGCGCGCAAGATCGAGCGCTTCCTCTCCCAGCCGTTCTTCGTGGCCACGCAGTTCACCGGGATCGAGGGCAAGTACGTCCCGATCGCCGAGTCGATCCGCGGGTTCAAGGAGATCCTCGAGGGCAAGCACGACGACGTCCCCGAACGGGCCTTCTTCATGAAGGGGACCATCGACGAGGTCGTGGCCGAGGCCGGCGGCGGCAAGCCGGAGTCCGACGAGTCCAAGGACTCGGGGGACCGCGGCGACGCCGAGACCGGGTCCGAGGACGAGTCGGGCACCGAAGCCGGCTAGCTGAACGATGGCTGACCACGCGACGTTCCCGGTCGAGGTGCTGACGCCTGACGGCAAGGTGTTCGCCGAGGAGGTGCAGATGATCTCCACGCGGACGACCATCGGCTCGATCGGCATCCTGGCCAACCACGAGCCGGTGCTGGCCATGCTCGACCCTACGGAGCTGCGGCTGTATCGCTCCGACTCCGACATCGTGCGGTTCGCCCAGTCCGAGGGCTACATGCAGGTGGCCAACAACCGGGCGCTGCTGCTGGTGGAGGAGGCCCACGAGCCGGATTCGCTTGACGCCGGAGAGCTGCGCGATCGCCTCCAGCAGGCCGAGCACGAGCTCGATGAGGCCGGCGAGGATTCCGAGCGCAGGCGGGTGGCCGAACGCGACAAGCGCCGCTGGGAGGCGTTCCTGAGGATCGCCGAGGGCGGGCATTAGCCTTAGCCAGCCGTCAGGTGAATCGCCTACGCTCCGCGGCTCATGGTTGATGAGCCGGCGGCCGACGGGGGCGCGGTGTGATCCCGCGCACCCGTCTCGGGATGGCGTGGCGCTTCGTGCTGGCCGGAGTGCTGATCACGGCCGCCGCTGCGGGGACGACGGCGGTGGCCGGGTTGCTCCAGGTCAAGGACCTCGCCGACGCCCTCTCGATACAGAGGCCGATCCAGAGCGACCAGATTCAGCTGCCATCGCCGGGCAAGCCGCAGACGATCCTCATCATCGGCTCCGATCACCGTGCCGGCGAGGCGTTCCGCGACTCCAACACCGACACGATGCTGCTGGTCCGCCTCAACAGCCACTCGTCGACGATCAACGTGCTCTCGATCCCGCGTGATCTCCAGGTGACGATCCCCGGCTTCGGGTCAGCCAAGATCAACAGCGCCTATCAGGACGGCGGGCCCAACCTGCTCATCAAGACGATCCGCCAGAACGTGTTCCCGACGCTGAGGGTCAACCACATCGTCGACGTCAACTTCGGCGGATTCACCGACCTCGTCAACGCGATCGGCTGCGTCTACTCCGATGTCGACCACCGCTACTACAACAACACGCTCTACACCAACTACTCGAGCATCGACGTCCAGCCCGGTTACCAGAAGCTGTGCGGAACCCAGGCGCTGGAGTTCGTGCGCTTTCGCCATACCGACTCCGACATCACCCGCAATGCTCGCCAGCAGGACTTCGTCCGGTGGGCCAAGGACCAGTACGGCGTCGACCGGCTGTTCAACAACCGGATCAGGCTGCTGCGCATCTTCGGCAAGCACGCCCAGACCGACAAGGGCCTGCACTCTACCGACGGGCTCATCAACCTGTTCAACCTGGTTCTCAACGCGGCGGGCAACACGATCCGTCAGTTCCAGTTCCCGGCGGTGTTCGAGCCCTGCAGCAGCGGCACGACCACCGGCACCACGCAGGCCTGCTTCGTGACGTCTGACTCCAGCGCTGAGCATGCGGTGTTCAGCCGCTTCATGACCCCGACGCCCCGGCCCAAGGCCCAGCCCAGGACGGCCACCCCGCGCATCAGCTCGGCGTCCAAGCGCAAACTCTCCAAGGGCCCGAGGATCAATACCAGGGGCCTGGCCTCCAACCCGGCCGCGGGCCAGGCACAGGCCGCCGCCCTGACCAAGCTCAAGATGCCGGTCTACTATCCGCGGCTGCTCCAGTCACAAGCCACGTACTGCGTCAGCACGGCCGAGAACTGTCCGGTGGGGGAGGGCGCCGGCGCCGGCTTCTATCCGCGGGAGTACGTCATCCGCGGCCCGCACGGGGCGCCGTATCAGGCCTACCGAATGACGCTCAGCATCAACCCGGTCCTCGGTCAGTACTACGGCGTGCAGGGCACGACCTGGAACAGTCCGCCGCTGTTGGCCAGCCCCAGCGGCACCAAGGTGGTCTCCGGCAAGAAGCTCTACCTGTATGCCGACGGCGGCCGGCTCACGAACGTGGCCTGGAAGAGCCCACGGGGCTACTGGTACTGGATCTCCAACACGCTTCAGAGCACCATCACCAACACGCAGATGGTCGGGATGGCGGCTTCGTTCACGCTCGCCACTCACTAGGATCGCGTGCCTGCTGATGATTGACGAGTTGGTAGTGGCCGAGCGTCTGATCGGCTACGAGACGTCGCGTCCGGACGTGCTCGTGGCCGCCGCGGGGTTCGTCAAGGGCTGGCTGGAATCGCGCGACATCGAGGTCGCTGAGCGCGACCATCACGGCTTGCCCGTTTTGGTGGCCGAGGTCGGGGCCACCCACGAGTCGGCGCCGTGCGTGGTCCTGCACGGCCATCTCGACGTGGTGCCCGGACGGCCCGAGCAGTTTGCGCCTCGGGTCGAGGGTGACCGGCTCATCGGCCGCGGCGCATATGACATGAAGGGCGGCCTGGCGGCGATGATGTGCGTGCTCAAGGATGTGGCCCGCCAGGAGGGGGTGCGAGTGCGCTTCGTCTGCGTGCCCGACGAGGAGTCCGAGGAGATCGATGAGCGCTCGACGGACGCCGTGGTGACGAGCGGATTGGGCGGGAACTTCGCCATCACCGGCGAACCTACGAACATGCACATCGGTGTGCAGGCCAAGGGTGTGCTCGCCATGCGGATCGTCGTGCACGGCCGGTCGGCTCACAGCTCGACGCCGTGGCTGGGTGACAACGCCGTGCTCAAGGCCGTCGACGTGTTCCGCGCCATCGAATCCCTCCCGTTCAGCCGCGAGTCCTCGGAGATGTTCGACCGCCCCTCGATCAACCTGGGCCGGATCGCCGGCGGCGACGTGCTCAACAAGGTCCCCGACCGCTGCGAGATGGCCGTCGACGTGCGCTACCTGCCGGGCCAGGACCCCGGCGAGATCCTCGCCCAGGTGCGTGCCATCGGGGCCATCGACGTCACCCGTACCTTCATTCACCCCCCGGTGACCGTGCCGCGGTCAAACCAGTACGTGCAGGCGCTTCGCGACGCCGTGTCGCGGGCCACCAGCGGCGAGGTCATGAGCGTGGGCCGCGACGGGGCCTCGGACGCCGCCTCGTTCATTGAGGCCGGCATCCCGGCCGTGGAGTTCGGGCCCCAGGGTGGTGGCCACCACGGCCCCGACGAATGGGTTTCGGTGTCCTCGCTGCAGCGCTATCGCCAGGCGCTGTCTGACTTCGTACGCGCCCTGCCCCAGCGGCTGGCCCAGCCTCGGGCCGGCGAAGCCGGCCAACTGCGCGCGGTCGACGGAGGAGCAGCGTGATCCCCCGTACCCGCCTGGGGATGGTGTGGCGCTTCGCGTTGTGCGGGGCGCTCCTGATCGCCGGGGCTGCCGCCACCACCGCGGTCGCGGGCCTGCTCCAGGTCAAGACGATCGTCGGCGAGATCTCCATCAACCCCGGGATCGTCAGCAAGCAGATCGTCCTGCCCAAGGCGGGCGCGCCCCAGACGATCCTGCTGATCGGCTCAGACCATCGCGCCGGAGAGCCGTTCCGGTTTTCCAACACGGACACGATGCTGCTGGTCCGCCTCAACGCGAAGTCCTCGACGATCAACGTGATGTCGATCCCGCGGGACCTGGAGGTCGACATCCCGGGCCACGGCATGGCCAAGATCAACGCCGCGTACAGCGAGGGCGGCTACGGGCTCTTGATCAAGACGATCAAGCAGAACGTGTTCCCCGACCTCCGCGTCAACCACATCGTGGACACGAACTTCACGGGCTTCTCGGACCTCGTGGACGCCATCGGGTGCGTCTACTCCGACGTCGACCGCCGCTACTACAACGACTCGAACTCTGGGCTGCCCGACGACAACTACTCGAGCATCGACATCGAGCCCGGCTATCAGACGCTCTGCGGCCACAATCAGTCCGTCAGTGGCGCGCTGCCGTTCGTGCGCTTCCGCCACCTGGACTCCGACATCGTCCGCGAGGCCCGTCAGCAGGACTTCATCCGCTGGGCCAAGGACCAGTTCAACGTGTCCAAGCTCCTCTCTGAGAAGGACAGGCTGCTCAAGATCTTCGGCAAGCACTCCACGCTGGACAAGGGCCTGGAGTCGACCGATCAGATCCTCGACCTGTTCGCGCTGGTGCTCCACGCTGACGCGAGCACGATCCATCAGGTGGCTTTCCCGGCCGACCTGCAGCCGTGCACGGCGACGTCGTGCGTCGTCACCAGCAACCAGGACGCCGAACAGACGGCGTTCCGGCGGTTCATGGCGGCCACGCCCAAGGCGTCGACCGCCGCCGCCAACAAGGCGAAGGTGACCCCGGCGTCGCTCAAGGGCCACAGGCGCATCGCCAAGATCCCCACCGGTGGCCTGACCGCGGACACCGGCGACGGGCACGAGCAGGCGACAGCCCTTGCCCACCCCGGCATGCCCGTCTATTACCCGCGGCTGATCAAGGCGGGCTCCGAGTACTGCATGAGCACCACCGGCAACTGTGTTGGAGGCGGCGAGCCGCCCGACCAGTACATCCACTCCTACCCGCGCGAGTACCTCATCCGCGACCAGAGAGGGCGGCCGCACGCCGCCTACCGGATGACGCTCGCGCTCAACCCGGTGCTGGGCGAGTACTACGGCGTGCAGGGCACCGCCTGGGCAAACCCGCCGCTGCTGCGCAGCCCTAGCGGCACTCGAGACATCAACGGCAAGCACCTGCTCCTGTTCGCCAACGGCGGCCGGCTGACGACGGTGGCCTGGCGCAGCGGCGCGAACTGGTACTGGATCTCCAACACGCTGACCAGCACCATCCCCAACCCGCAGATGGTGGGGATCGCCGCCTCGTTGACCCTGGCGCGGTAGGCCCGGGGGCGGCGGACCTCGCTACCCTCGCCTCGTCATGGCTACCGAACGCCAACCCATCGCGGTCATCGGGACCGGCTACGTCGGCCTGGTCACCGCCGCGGGTTTCGCCGAGCTCGGCTCCGAAGTCTGGTGCGTCGACGTCGACGCGGACAAGATCGAGCGCCTCAAGCGCGGCGAGATCCCCATCTACGAACCCGGCCTGACCGAGTCGGTGGCGCGCAACTCCGGGCGACTGCACTTCTCCACCGACCTGGCCCCGGCGCTCGAGCACGCCCGGCTGCTCTTCGTCGCCGTCGGCACCCCGCCCACCTACTCCGGCGACGCCGACCTGTCAGCCGTCCACGCCGTGGTGGAGTCGATGCCGCGCTCAGATCACCACGCCCTGGTGATGAAGTCGACCGTCCCGGTCGGCACCGGGGCCTCGATCAAGCGGATGTTCGCTGAGCACGGCAAGGAGGGCTTTGCCTACGTCTCCTGCCCGGAGTTCCTCAAGGAGGGCTCGGCGCTGCAGGACTTCCTGGAGCCCGATCGCGTGGTTGTGGGCGATGACGGCAACTGGGCCGGCGACGCGGTCGCGGCGCTCTATGAGCCCCTCGACGCCCCCGTCGTGCGCACCGACATCGCCTCGGCCGAGATGGTCAAGCTGGCCGCCAACGCCTTCCTGGCCACCAAGATCAGCTTCATCAACGAGATCGCCAACGTCTGTGAGGAGACCGGCGCCGATGTGCTCGAGGTGGCCCGGGGGATGGGCCTGGATCAGCGCATCGGCAAGCACTTCCTCAAGCCGGGCATCGGCTTCGGCGGAAGCTGCTTCCCGAAGGACGTCTCGGCGCTCAAGCAGCTGGCCGGCAACTCCGGGTACCACTTCCAGCTGCTGACCGCCGTCATCGAGGTCAACGAGCTGCAGAAGCGGAGGGTCATCGGCAAGCTCCAGAAGCACCTGGGCTCGCTGGTGGGCAAGCGCGTGGCCCTGCTGGGCCTCGCCTTCAAGGCCAACACCGATGACATGCGCGAGGCCTCCTCGCTGGTGTTGGCCGCGCGGCTGCAGGCCGACGGGGCGACGGTGACGGCCTATGACCCGATCGCCGAGCACGAGGCTCGCAAGCGGATGCGGGGCGTGCAGTTCGCCGACTCGGCGCTCGGCGCGCTGGAAGGTGCCGACGCGGCCATCCTCGTCACCGAGTGGCCCGAGTTCAAAGAGCTGGACTGGAACGAGGTCAAGTCGCGGATGGCCGGCGACCTCCTGGTGGACGGGCGCAACTTCACCGACCGTGAGGCCGTGGCGGCGGCCGGGTTCATTTACGAGGGCATCGGACGCTGACGCCGTGCAGGCGCTGATCCTCGCCGGGGGGGAGGGGACGCGGCTGCGGCCGCTCACCTCCACCGTCCCCAAACCGGTGGTCCCCCTGGTGGACCGCCCGTTCATCGTCTACATGATCGAGTGGCTGCGCGGCCACGGCGTCGACGACGTCATCCTGGCCTGCGGCTTCATGGCCGATGGGGTGCGCTCCGTGCTCGGCGACGGGTCCGCGCTCGACGTCCGCCTGCGCTACATCGAAGAGCCGAGCCCGCTGGGCACGGGCGGCGCGCTGAAGTTCGCCGAGGAGTTGCTCGACGAGCGGTTCTTCATGCTCAACGGGGACGTCCTCACCGACATGGATCTCACCGCCGAGCTGCGCCAGCACGAGGAGTCCGGCGCACGGGCCACGCTGGCCCTCATCGCCGTTGACGACCCGTCGGCCTACGGGCTGGTCCGGCTCGACGACAACCTCGCCGTGCGGGAATTCGTCGAGAAGCCCAGCCCGGACGAGGCGGGCACGTGCCTGATCAACGCCGGCGCCTACATCCTGCAGCGCGATGTGCTCGACGGGATGGCCCCCGCCGGGACCAAGATCTCGATCGAGCGCGAGGTGTTCCCCATGCTGGTCGGCAACGGGCTCTACGGCTACGAGGCATCGGGCTACTGGATGGACATCGGCACCCCGGAGCGCTACCTGCAGGCGACCTTCGAGATCCTCGAGGGCGACGTCCGCACCGAGGTCGGGCAGGCCGTAGCCGCGGCGGGCGGGGTGCTGCGCCACGGTGGCACCGGCTCGGGGATCGTGCACGGGCCGGCGCTGGTGGGCTCCGAATGCGAGCTGCACGAGAGCGCGCACGTCGGCGCCCGCAGCGTGCTGGGCTCAGGGGTGAAGGTCGGCGCGGGGGCGCACATCGACAACTCGGTCGTCTTGGACGGCACCACGATCGGCGCCGGCACGCGGATCACCGGGTCGATCGTGGGGCCCGGGGTCACCATCGGCGAGCATTGCCGCATCGAGGGGCGAGTGGTCCTTGGCCGCGGCGTCATCGTCGGCTCGGGCAACACGCTGCTCGAGGGGATGCGTATCTTTCCGGGCGTGGAGCTCCCCGACGGAGCCATCGCGTTTTGAGCACCATGAGCTCGCTCTCGGCTGAGGCGATCGCGGCGGTCGACACCAGCCACCAGTTCGGAGACGTCCAGGGGCTGCCTGAGCACCTGCGCGACGCCCAGTGGCGCGTGGAATCGGCCAACCTCAGCCCGCAGGACTCGCCCGGCGGTCTCGTGGTCGCCGGCATGGGAGGATCGGCGGTGGGCGGCATGCTGGCGCTGGCCGCGCTCGGCGACCGCGCGTCCCGGCCGATCGTGGTGGCGCGCGACTATGGGCTGCCGGCATGGACGACGCCCGAGACCACCGTCCTGTGCGCCAGCTACTCGGGGGACACCGAGGAGACCCTGGCCGCCTACGAGGCCGCCGGAGCCCTGGGCGCGCGGCGGTTCGTCAGCACCACCGGCGGGGCGCTGGCCCGCTCGGCGCGCGCCGAGGGCGTGCCGGTGATCCCGCTGCCCGGCGGTTTCCAGCCTCGGGCCGCGGTGGGCTATGGCCTGGTGGTGGCGCTGGAGGTGGCGGCACTGGCCGGCTGTTGTGAGCCGCTGCGCACCGAGATCGATGTCGCCGCTGCCCACGCCGAGCATCTCGTCCAGGAATGGGGGACCTCCTCGCCCGAGGACTCTCTGGCCAAGACGATCGCCCGTTCGCTGCACGGGACCGTCCCCCAGATCGCCGGGGCGGGGTTGACCACGCCCATCGCCTATCGATGGAAGACCCAGATCAACGAGAACGCGAGCGCCCCGGCGTTCGCCACCGAGCTGCCCGAGCTCGATCACAACGAGATCGTCGGCTGGGAGAACGCAGCCGAGCTGGGCCGCTTCAGCGCGGTGTTCCTCGATGACTGCGACCTGCACCCTCGGGTCCGGACGCGGATCGAGCTGACGCTCGAGGTGCTGGGCGCGCAGGCCGCTGCGACGCACCGGGTCGAGAGCCTCGGGCAGACTCGTGTGGAGCGGCTGGTGTCGCTCGTGCTCCTCGGCGACCTCGTCTCGATGTACATGGCCGTGCTGGCCGGGCGCGATCCCGCGGCGATTGCGTCGATCACGCAGCTCAAGACGGCGCTGGCCGAGCGCGCGGACTAACGGCCGGCCGGCCGCCGCGGGGCCACGGGCCCGCCGCCAGGGGTCGAAACCTTGACACATCCGTGGTAAGGTTGGGCCCACGGTGCAGTCTCTGACCATCAACGAAGCCGCCGCGACGACCGGTTGGTCGCCGCGCATGCTTCGTTACGTCGAGCAGACGGGCCTGGTGGCGCCCAATCGGTCGCCTGCCGGATACCGGCTGTACGGCGCCGCCGAGCTGCAGCGCCTGCGCACGCTCAAGGAACTGCTGGGGCAGTTCGACGTGTCGCTGTCAGACGTCGCGTTCGCGCAGCGGCTGGCCGGTGACCGCGACCTGCGCGAGTCGGTGCAGGCCTGGCTGAGCGCGCAGGCACGGCGGCCGGAGAACGTCCACTCCGAGGAGTGGCTGCGCTTCGAGCAGGAGAAGCACGAGCGCCTGCTCGCTGCGGCGGCCGCGGCGTAGACATCGGCCGCCCCCGCAGGCGGCGACTCACACCTTGAACCACATAACGAGCAACGAGCCTGGAGAGACAAGCATGAGCACCACCGCCCAGAAGGTCGACTACAAGGTCGCGGACCTGTCGCTGGCCGAGTTCGGCCGCAAGGAGATCACGCTCGCCGAGCACGAGATGCCCGGCCTGATGGCGACCCGCCGCGAGTTCGCCGACAGCCAGCCGCTCAAGGGCGCCAAGATCACGGGCTCGCTGCACATGACGATCCAGACCGCGGTGCTGATCGAGACGCTCGCCGCCCTGGGCGCCGAGGTGCGCTGGGCGAGCTGCAACATCTTCTCCACCCAGGATCACGCCGCCGCGGCGATCGTCGTCGGCCCCGATGGCACGCCCGAGGACCCGCGCGGCGTCCCGGTCTTCGCCTGGAAGGGCGAGACGCTCGAGGAGTACTGGTGGTGCACCGGGCAGGCGCTCACTTGGCCGGAGGGCGACGGCCCGAACATGATCCTCGACGACGGCGGCGACGCCACCCTGCTCGTCCATAACGGCGCCCAGTACGAGGCCGCCGGCGAGGTCCCCAGCCCGTCGACCGCCGAGAACGAGGAGCACCGGGTCATCCTCGAGCTCCTCACGCGCTCGCTGGCCGATGACCCGCAGCGCTTCACGCGCATGGCCGAGAGCATCAAGGGCGTCACCGAGGAGACGACCACCGGCGTGCACCGCCTCTACCAGTTCGCCAAGGAGGGCCGGCTGCTCTTCCCGGCCATCAACGTCAACGACGCGGTCACCAAGTCCAAGTTCGACAACAAGTACGGCTGCCGTCACTCGCTGATCGACGGCATCAACCGTGCCACCGACGTGCTCATCGGCGGCAAGGTCGCACTGGTGTGCGGCTACGGCGACGTCGGCAAGGGCTGCGCTGAGTCGCTGCGCGGACAGGGCGCCCGGGTGATCGTCACCGAAGTCGACCCCATCTGCGCGCTGCAGGCGGCGATGGACGGTTACCAGGTGGCCCGGCTCGACGACGTCATCGGCGAGGTCGACATCTTCGTCACCGCCACCGGCAACAAGGACGTAATCACCGCCCAGCACATGGCGCAGATGAAGCACCAGGCGATCGTCGGCAACATCGGCCACTTCGACAACGAGATCGACATGGCCGGCCTGGAGAAGACCGACGGCATCAAGCGCATCAACATCAAGCCCCAGGTCGACGAGTGGGTCTTCAAGGGTGGGAACGCGATCATCGTCCTCTCCGAGGGCCGGCTGCTGAACCTCGGCAACGCCACCGGGCACCCGAGCTTCGTGATGTCCAACTCCTTCACCAACCAGGTGATGGCCCAGATCGAGCTCTTCGGCAACACCGGCGAGTACGAGACCCAGGTCTACACCCTGTCCAAGCAACTCGACGAGAAGGTCGCCCGGCTGCACCTCGACGCCCTGGGCGTGCGGCTGACCGAGCTGTCCTCCGAGCAGGCCTCGTACCTGGGCGTGCCCGTGGAGGGCCCCTACAAGTCTGACCACTACCGCTACTAGGGGACATCACCAACGGGGGCCGGTACGGGGATGGCGCGCGCCGCGCTTGGACCGCACGACGTCGCTGACCTGACGCTGGCCCCCGAGGGTGAGCTGAGGATCGACTGGGCGGCCGGGCAGATGGCCGTGCTCGCCCAGATCCGGACGCGGTTTGCCGCCGAGCGGCCCCTGGAGGGCATCCGCGTGGCGGCGTGCCTGCACGTCACCGCGGAGACGGCCAACCTCGTCCGCACGCTGAGCGCGGGCGGCGCCACGGTGGCGCTGTGCTCGGCCAACCCGCTCTCGGCCCAGGACGACGTCGCCGCGGCGCTCGTCGTGGCGGACGGGGTGGAGGTCCGGGCGCGGCGCGGTGAGGACCTCGACACCTATGTCGAGCACGTCCTGGCCCTGCTGGGTCCCTCTGACGGTCCCGGTCCGCAGATCACCCTCGATGACGGTGCCGACCTGCTCGCCACCGCGCACGCCCGCGGGGGAGCGGTCCTGGACGGGCTGATCGGCGGCACCGAGGAGACCACCACCGGCCTGGTGCGCCTGCGCCGGCTCCAGGAGGAGGGGACGCTGCGCTGCCCCGTGCTGGCCGTCAACGAGGCCCGGACCGAGCGGGCGCTCAACGATCGCCACGGCACCGGTCAGTCGGCGCTGGACGGGATCGTGCGCGCGTCCAACGTGCTGTTGGCGGGCAACACCATTGTCGTCGTCGGCTACGGCTGGGCCGGTCTCGGGGTGGCTGAGCGGGCCCGCGGGGCGGGGGCCGCGGTCATCGTCTGCGAGATCGACCCGCTGCGCGCACTCGAGGCGCGGATGGCGGGCTACGAGGTCATGCCGGCACTCGAGGCCGCCGAGCGCGGCGACATCTTCATCACCGTCAGCGGCTCGCGCCGGGTTCTGCGCGGCGAGCATTTCGAGCGCATGAAGGACGGCGCCCTGCTGGCCAACGCCGGTCACTTCGACGTCGAGGTTGACCTGGGGGAGCTCTCGGCGCTGGCCACCGGCGGGCACCGTGCCGTGCGGCCGCTGGTGGAGGAATACCGCCTGGCGGACGGACGGCGGATCAACCTGCTGGCTCATGGCCGCGTTGTCAACCTGGCCGCCGCCGAGGGCCATCCGGCGGCGGTGATGGATGTCTCCTTCGCCCTGCAAGCGCTGAGCGTCGAGCAGCTCGTCGTCGACCGGGGCCGGCTGGCGCCGGGCGTGCACGCGGTGTCAGCCGACGTGGACCGCGAGGTGGGGCGGCTCAAGCTCGCGTCGCTCGGGGTCCGCATCGACCAGCCGACCCCCGAGCAGCAGGACTACCGCCAGTCCTGGACGTGACGGCGCTCCGCGCGCCGTGCGTGAGCCGCACCCCTTGCGGGGTAGGCTGCTTCACAAATGAGTGACAACGGCCAGTTGCGCGGCGGGATCGACCTCGGCGGCACCAAGATCGAGGCCATCATCGTCGACGCAGACAATCAGGTTCTCGGCCAGTCACGCGAGCCGACCCCGACCGACGGCGGGCCGGCCGACGTGGCCAAGCAGATGGCCGAGGCGATGAGCGGGGCGGCGAAGGCTGCGAGCGTGGAGCCCTCGACCTTGCGCGGGATCGGCGTGGGCTCACCCGGCGACGTCGACGACAGCGCCGGCACGGTGGCCAACGCCCGGAACCTGCCCAACTGGATCGAGCCCTTCGAGCTTGCCGCGGCGCTGTCGGAGCGCCTTGGCGCGACCGTGCACTTGGGCAACGACGTCCAGGTGGCGACCCAGGCCGAGTTCCGGCTCGGGGCCGGCAAGCCCTATGACTCCGTGCTCGGAGTGTTCTGGGGAACCGGCGTGGGCGGCGGGATCATCCTCAACGGCGAGCCGTGGCGGGGGCGCGGGGGCGCGGGGGAGATCGGCCACACCGTCGTGGAGCAGGGCGGTGCGCGGTGCGGGTGCGGGCGGCGCGGCTGCCTGGAGGCCTACGCGGGCCGGGGTTCGATGGAGGCCCGCGCGCGGCGCGAGGTCGACAAGGGCGCCAAGACCGAACTGTTCAAGCTCATGAAGCAGCGCGGCCGTAGCCGTCTGACCAGCTCGATCTGGGCCAACGCCCTGCAGCAGGAGGATCCGCTGGCCACCGAGCTCATCGACCGGGCCGTCCAGGCGCTCGGCACGGGGATCGCCTCTGCGGTCAACCTCCTCGATGTCGAGGCAGTGATCATCGGTGGCGGTCTGGGCGTCCGTTTCGGAGATCCGATGGTCGAGCGGATCATCACCGAGATGCATCCCCATCTCTTCAACGACTCGCGTCCGCCCGCCGTCCGGGTGGCCGGGCTCGGGGACAAGGGCGGCGCCATCGGGGCAGCCCTGCTTGTGGGCTGACCGCCTCCGGCCTCCGCGTCCATCCCGGCGCATCGGCACGGCGAGAAACCTATAATTCCAAGCGTCGTCTTACCGGAGTTCGGAGCGTCTCGGCGGACCGGACGATTACGGCATCGAGGCTTGCAGTGAGCGAGGAGAAGCGGGTCATGTCGAAGGGCATACGGCGGGTCGCGTTGATGAGTGCTGTCGTGGCGTGCGGACTTGTGGCGCTGGCACCGAGCGCGGAGGCGGCGATCACCCCGGCGATCAGCCTCGACCAGAGCGCGGGCAAGACGGCGGGATCGACGGCCAATCTCGGAGTCGATCTCACCTTCGCTCCCAGTGGCAGCGACTCGCCCGATCACATGACCCTCAACCTTCCGCCGGGGCTGCTGGCGAATGCCTCGGTCAACGGGGGCTCGTGCCTGACCACCGCCGATCTCAATGACAGTGCCTGCGAGGTGGGCAGCGGCGTCGTCACGGCCGACGCCTTTGGCACCGTTCCGATCCCCACCAGCGTGACGTTTGACCTCGTTCCGCCGCCCGCCCCGGGGGACCTCGCAGGGCTGGCCGTCAACAGCAACGGGACCCAGGTGGGCTCCACCGCCGATATCAAGGTCCGCCCGTCAGGCGACCCCAACGGCGTGGGCGTGACGATCCAGTTCGTGCTGCCCAACTCGCTGGACGGCGTCCCGATCTCGATCCACGAGATCTCAAGCACCTTCGACGGTCTGCGCTATCCGACGACCTGCCCCTCGACCGCCCAGACCTTCAGCGTCGCCGCCGACTCCTACAGCGACCCGACGGTCAAGAGCGCCAGCGCTCCGCTCCCGGTGACGGGCTGTTCCGGGTTGCCGTACTCACCGACGTTCGCGGTGACGGCGACGCGCGACAGCAACGACCAGCAGGTCACGGTCGTCACCAACGTCACGCAGAGCGCGAGCGAGGCGCCCAGCCGCTCGGTGGCGCTCGCGCTGCCCTTCGCTCAGCTGCGGCCGAGCCTCGCCGGGCTGCAGCGGCTGTGCCTGAACCTCGCGAGCGGCACATGCACTCCAGTCGGCTCCGTGACCGCCGCCTCGCCCCTGTACCCCAAGGCGCTCACCGGGCAGGCGTACCTCACGGGCTCTGTGACCAGCCTGACCCTGACGTTGGTGTTCCCGGCACCGTTCCCCCTCACGCTCGTCGGTTCGGTGAACCTCCTCTCCAACGTGACCACCTTCACCGGCCTGCCCGACATCCCGCTGACCAGCCTGCAGGTGAAGCTCGACGGCGGGGCCAATGGCCTGTTCGGGACCCTCTGCAAGGCCCCCTCGGGGACGGCCCACGCGACGCTGACCGATCAGAACGGGGACAAGACGGTCACGGCCCCGGCGGACTTCACGATCGCCGGCTGCCCGGCGTCTGCAGGCGGCACCCCGTCGGGCACGGGGAGCCCGCAGCTGAGCGGGGCCAGCGCGAAGGGGCTCGCCTCCGGCCATCCCTCCCTGAGCTTCCGGGTGAAGGTGGCCAAGGGGGCGGCCAAGCTCAAGGCGCTCACGGTCGACCTCCCGCGCGGGCTGAGCATCATGACCCACCGGGCCGGCCACAAGCTGACGATCCGAGGCGTGAAGGTGCGAGGCGGCGCGATCAAGTCGCTGTCGAAGTCGCACGGACACCTCGTCATCACGCTGAAACGGGCGGTGTCGGGCGCGGCGGTGACCCTGACCGGCAAGGCGCTCGCTGAGAGCGCTTCGCTGCGCTCCCAGGCCAGCCATCACAAGCTCAAGCACCTGCCGCTCACCGTCATCGCGCAGAACGCAAAGGGACGGCGCACGACCATCCGCGTCACGGTCACTCACCTCGGCCTGTAGTCAAAAGGAGCATCGGGCATGCGCTACATCGTCTCTCGCCTCGCGACCGCGGCGGCGGTCATCGTGGGGGTCCTGTCGCTCGCACCCGTGGCCGGCGCCTCGATCACCCCGTCGCTCAGCCTCAACCAGAGCGCCGGACACGCGGCTGGGTCGACGGCGAACCTCGGACTGGACCTGAAGTTCACCGACACGGGAACGGACTCACCGCACAACCTCACGATCAACCTGCCGCCGGGGCTGCTGGCCAATGCGTCGATAAATGGCGGGTCCTGCATCAAGACCACCAACACGTCGGGGACCGCGTGCGAGGTTGGCAGCGGGACGGTGACCGCCACGCCGAACGTCCTCATCGGGGTGCCCGTACCGGTCCCGGTCCCCGCCACCTTCTACCTGGTGCCTCCACCGAAGGCCGGGGACCTGGCGGGCTTGACGGTGATCGGGAACGTCGCCGGCGTCAACGAGCAACTTGGCTCGACCGGCGACATCCGGGTGCGGCCGACCGGGGATCCGCAGGGGGTCGGGGTCACGATCGGCCTCGTCCTGCCGAACACACTGCCGGGTCTTTCGCTCCCGGGCGTGACGATCTCGGTGACCGAGATCAACAGCACCTTCGACAAGCTGCGCTACCCGGCGACCTGCCCGTCGGCGCCGGCGCAGCTCACCGCGTCGGTCGACTCCTACGACGACACCGCCCTTCACGGCCTGAGCGCGCCGCTGTCGGTGACCGGATGCTCCGCGCTCCCGTTCTCGCCGGGGTTCAAGGTCAGCGCGACCCAGGACAGCGGCGACCGGCAGGTGAAGCTCGCCACCACCGTGACCCAGGCGGCCAATGAGGCGCCGAGTCGCTCAGTGTCGCTGGCCTTCCCGACGGCGACGCTGGCGCCCAACCTCGCGTCGATCCAGGCGCTCTGCCTCAACCTGGCCTCCGGCACCTGCCAGCAGGTTGGCTCGGCGAGCGCGACCTCGCCGCTGTACCCGGCCACCCTCACCGGCAAGGCCTACCTGACGGGATCCTCGAGCGGGTTGTCGCTGACGCTCGTATTCCCGTCGCCGTTTCCACTCACGCTCACCGGCGCGGTCGATCTGCTCCACAACGCCGCGACCTTCAGCGGCCTGCCCGACATCCCGCTCACCAACCTCGGGGTGAGCCTCAACGGAGGCGCCCAGGGGCTCTTCCTGTCGACGTGCGCCACGCCCTCCGGCACCGCCACGGCCACCCTGACCGACCAGAACGGCGACAAGACCGCCAAGGTTCCGGCCGCCTTTGCCGTCTCGGGCTGCCCGGGAGTGAACGGTCAGCCGGGCGGGGGTGGATCGGGCGCGGGAGGGAGCGGCTCGCCGGGCACCGGTGGCGCCGGCAACAACGGCTCCTCCTCAAGCGGCGTCACCGTCGGCCACACGAAGCTCAGCCGCGGCCGGTTCTCGGGCCTGCGAAGCGGCCACCCTGCGCTCAGCTTCAAGGTGAGCGTGACCCGCGGCGCGGCCAAGCTCCGGGCGCTGACCGTGACCCTGCCGGCGGGAGTGTCCTTCATCGCCCACGGCCACCGGCCGACGCACGTCACGGTCCGGGGTGCGAAGGTCAAATCGCTCTCGCTCTCTCACGGGCGCCTGGTGATCAGCCTGGCCAGGGCGGTCTCGGCCCTCACCGTCTCGATCGGTCGTGGGGGATTGGGCGAGACCCGCTCGCTGCGCACCAAGGTCTCCAAGCACCGGGTGCGGACGCTGGGGCTCACGATCGCCGCCCAGAACACGAAGGCGCAGCGCACCATCGTTCGCGCCCGCATCACCGACCTCGCGGGGTGACGTTGCTCTAAGCGGTGGACTAGAGCCAGCCTCCCAACCGGCCCTCGGGGGCCGCAAAGGGGATAGTTTTCCCTCGGTTGACGAGGCCCGGTGGCGATGCGTGGCCGCCGGCTCTGGCAGGATGCCAACCGCGCAGCGTCGATGACTCTGGCGCGTAGGAGGAGGAGGAGAGCCACATCGGCCCGCACGAGAGCACGACAGGAGGTCCCGGAGGGCGGCCCGCTTCGGTTAGCGAGGAGCTCGTGGGCGGAGGCTCGCCCCGGTCGAGCGTCGCTGCGCGCGTCGGCGCCCTCGGTGCCCTCGCCCTCGCCCTCGTCGTGGTCGGGGTGCTCATCCTGGGCGGCGGCTCGAGCTATTCGCTGAGCGCCGACTTCCAGAACGCGAGTGGACTGGTTAAGGGCGACAACGTCCTGATTGGGCCCGCGGCGGTGGGAACGATCAATTCCATCGGCCTCACCCGCAACGGCGAGGCGCGGGTGGGAATGACCCTGCGCGGCGGCGTGGGGCCCATGCACCAGGGCACGGTCGCGCGCATCGTCGAGGATTCGCTGTCGGGGATCGCCAGCAGGTACGTCGAGCTCGAGCCGGGGCCCAGCCCGGCGCCCACCATCGACGACGGCGGGGTGATCACCGCCACCCACACCTACTCTGAGGTCAACATCGACCAGCTGTTCGACACCTTCGATCCGCTCACGCGAGCGGGCCTGAAGGGCTTCATCCGCGGCGAGGCCGCGTCGCTGCAGGGCCGCGGCCTTCAAGCCAACCAGGCCCTGAAGTACCTGGCGCCCGGGCTGCAGACCACCAGCCAGCTGACCGCCGAGCTCACGCGCGACCAGCCCACCTTCGATCAGCTCGTTGTCCAGGGGGCCAATGCGCTCAGTGCCCTGGCTTCGCGCAGCGGCCAGCTCACCCAGCTGATCGCCAACACCAGCACGGCGACAGGAGCGATCGCCCGCCAGAGCCAGTCGTTGCAGCAGGCGCTCGGCCTGTTGCCGGGGACCCTGCGCCAGGCGACCACCACGTTCACCGGCCTGCAGACGACGCTGGACAAGCTCGACCCGCTCGTCGCCGCGTCCAAGCCGGCGGTCCGCCAGCTGCCTCAGTTCCTGGCCTCGCTGCACAAGGTGATCGACGCCGGGATCCCGACGATCGGAGCCCTGAACGATCTCATCCACAACCCCTCGGGCGGCGGCGACCTCACCTCGCTGGCGGAGGCGACGCCCGCCCTGGCCCGGATCGCGGACACCGCCTTCCCCGAGATGATCCGCCAGCTCAACGACTCCGAGAACCAGGTGGAGTACCTGCGCAACTTCACGCCCGACGTGGTCGGCGCGCTCACCAACCTCGGCCAGGCGAGCGCGTACTTCGACGCCAACGGCCACTACGTCCGTACCCAACCCGCCCTGTTCCCGTTCGGGCTGGACTCCAACAACGAGCTGACCACGCAGTTCCCGTCCCAGCGCTTCGACGGCCTCAAGGCCGTGCGCACCCGCTGCCCGGGGGCGGCGTCCCAGGCAACCCCCGACGGCTCGGCGCCGCAGTCGGTGCCCGGCTGCAGCACAAGCGACGTGCCCCCGGGACCGTGAGAGCGTGAGACGGATCGCCCTCATCGCGCTTGGACTCGTCGTGGTGGCCATCGCCGTGGCGATCATTCGCGGGCCCTCGAGTTCGTCGTCGGGCAACGGCCCGTATCTCGTGCGCGCCGTCTTCGATGACGCCTCCTTCGCCGCCCAGGGCGAGGACGTGCGCATCGCCGGCGCCAACGTGGGCAGCATCCACTCCCTGGGCGTGACCTCGGGCAAGAAGGCCGCGGTGACGATTGCCATCACCGACCACCGCTTCGCGCCCTTCCACGATGACGCCACCTGCGCGATCCGGCCGCAGTCGCTGATCGGCGAGGAGTACGTCGACTGCCGCCCGGGCACCGCCGGCGCCGCCGCTCTGCCGAAGATCCCGTCGGGCCCGGGCCACGGCACCTACTACCTGCCGGTGACCCGGACCAGCTCGCCGATCGACTCCGACATCGTCCAGGACATCTCCACCGAGCCGGTGCGCCAGTCGCTCGCGGTGATCATCAACGAGTTCGGGACCGGCCTGGCCGCGCGCGGGTCAGACCTCAATGCCGTCATCCATCGCGCCAATCCCGCCCTGGGCAACACCGACAAGGTGCTCAAGATCCTCGCCGGGCAGAACCACACGCTGGCTCAGCTGGCCACGGACTCCGACAAGGTGCTGGGGCCGCTGGCCCGTGAGCGTAGGCACATCTCGGGCTTCGTCACCCAGGCCAACACCACCGCGGTGGCCTCAGCCGCTCGCGCCCAGGCGATCTCTGAGACCTTCCAGAAGTTCCCCACCTACCTGGCGCAGCTGCGCCCGCTGATGGCTGACCTGGGCACGCTGGCCGACCAGGGCACGCCGTTGATGACCAGCCTGGGGCAGAGCGCGGCCGCGCTGGGCCAGCAGTTCGCCAACCTCACCCCCTTTGCCGCCGCGGCGCGCACGTCCCTGATCAACCTCGGTGCCGCCGCCCAGACCTCCCAGCCCTCGCTGCTGGCCACCCAGCCGCTGGCCAACCGCCTCAAGACGCTGGGCGACGTCGGCCAGCCCACCGCTCAGAACCTCCAGACGCTCCTGCAGAGCCTGGACAGCACCGGTGGGATCGAGGAGCTCATGAAGCTCCTGTTCAACGGTTCGATCGCCGGCAACGGCTTCAACAGCCTCAGCCACTACGTCCGCGCCGAGGCGCTGACGTCCAGCTGCACCAACTACGCCACGAGCCCCGTGCCGGGGTGCGCGTCGACGTTCGCCGCCACCACCGCCACCAGCGCCTTGGCGTCGAGCGCGGATCGCCGTGTGTCGTCGAGCCATCCCGACCGGGTGGTGGCCAAGGCCGTGCAGTCGGCGTCTGAGCAGACCGGGGTGCGGGCGTCGATGCAGGGACTGCTCTCCTTCCTGACGGGGAGCGGCCAGTGAGGTCCCGGGGCCGTCGCGATCCCGGCTTGGCCGGCAACCCGGTGCTGATCGGCGCGCTCACTGTGCTGGTGACGATCGTCGCCGTCTACCTGGCCTACAACGCGAGCAACGGCCTGCCGTTCGTGCCCACCTACACCCTGCACATCCAGGCCGCCAACGCCTCAGAGCTCACCCATGGCGACAACGTCAACATGGGCGGCGCGCTGGTGGGCATCGTCTCGACGGTGAAGCCCACGCGGCTCCCGAACGGCCGGCCGATCGCGACGATCAACGTCCAGCTGCAGAAGAGCATCGAGCCGCTGCCGCTGGACTCGAGATTCACCATCCGCCTCAAGGGTGCGATCGGCCTGAAGTACCTCGCCATCACGCTCGGCCACTCCCGCCGCGGCTACGGCAACAAGGCCGTGGTTCCGATGCGGCAGGTGGGCACCGAGGTGGACTTCGACCAGGTGCTGTCGATGTTCACCCCGGCGACGCGCCTGGGCGTCCGGCAAACCACCATCGGCTTCGGCCAGGCGCTGGCCGGCCGGGGCTATGACATCAACAACGCGATCGGGGCGTTCGGGCCGCTGCTGCGCGATCTGCAGCCGGTGGCCGCCAACCTCGCGTCGCCGAACACCAACCTCGCAGGGTTCTTCCGCAGCCTGGAGAACTACACCGGCGCGCTGGTCCCGGTGGCCGAGACTCAGGGGCAGCTCTTCGCCAATCTCGACACCACATTCCGGGCCCTGGCGGGCGTCGCGGTGCCGTCGCTGCAACAGACGATCTCCGAGACGCCGCCGATGTTCGACGCCACCATCAACAACGCGCCGGTGATCCGGCCGTTCTTGACCGACACCGCCGCGCTGTTCTCCGAGCTGCGGCCGGGCGTGGCCACGCTGCCCCAGAGCGCCCCCGTCCTCTCCAGCGCCTTTGCCATCGGCACGCGCAATCTGCCGGGCACCGCCGCACTCGACAAGCGCACGGTCACGCTGTCGCAGAACACCGCCAGCTACGCCCAGAACCCGTCGGTCCAGCAGGGGCTCGACCGCCTCAATCTCACGCTGACGACGCTGGGGCCGCCCCTGGCCTTCCTCACCCCGGTGCAGTCCACGTGCAACTACGTGACGCTGTTCTTGCGCAACTCGGAGAGCACGCTGTCTGAGCACGTGAGCCAAGGCTCGTTGCTGCGCTTCGTGCAGATTGCCATCGACGACGTCCCCGGCTATGAGTCCGAGCCCTCGAGCTCGCCCTTCACCGGCACCTCGATCGGCCAGGCGTCAGGCCCGCTGCACGTCAACCCGTACCCCAACACGGCGTCGCCCGGCCAGACCCGCGAGTGCTCGGCGGGCAACGAGCCCTACCCGCAGAAGGCCGTGATCGGCAACCCCGCGGGCAACGTGGGAATCAAGACCGAGAAGACGACGCGGAGCGGCTCATGAGGCGCCATCAGTCCCGGATGGGCAACTTCGCGGCCGGCGCAATCGCCACCGTCGTGATCCTGGCCGTCTGCTACCTGGTCTTCGGGGGCAGCGTGCCCTTCAGCAGCGCCCCGTACACGCTGAAGGCCACCTTCACCGTCGAGACCCAGCTGCACCTGGGCTCGCCGGTGCGCATCGCCGGCGTCAATGTCGGGAGCGTCACCGCGGTGCGACGCGTGGGCGGCAGCTCCAGCGCGGCGGTGGCGACGATGTCAATCCAGGGCAGCGGTCTGCCCATCCATGCCGACGCCACCGCCGACATCCGCCCGCGGCTGTTCCTGGAGGGCAACTTCTACGTCGACCTGCATCCGGGGACGCCGACCGCCCCTGTCGTCTCCTCGGGCTCGACGCTGCCCGCTTCGCAGACCACGGGCCCGGTGCAGCTGGACCGCGTCCTCTCATCGCTGCAGACCAACAGCCGCGCCGACCTGCAGACCCTGCTCCGAGGCCTCGGCCGGTCGTTCAACGGCAAGCCGACCGCGGCCGAAGACGCGACCCAGGACCCGAGCGTCCAGGGGCTGACCGCCGGTGAGGCGCTCAATCGCTCGCTCAAATACGCCGCGACGGCGTTCAAAGCCTCGACGATCGTCAACGCCGCGCTGCTGGGCTCGCAGCCCCACGATCTGTCGGGCGCCGTGGCGGGCAGCGCGCACACCTTCGCCGCGCTGGCTTCGACGCAGAACCGACTGGAAGATCTCGTCACGACGTTCAACGCCACCATGGGAGCGCTGGCCGCCCGCCAGGACGACCTCTCGAGCACGATCGCGCTCCTGCCCCCGTTTCTGCGCGCCGCCGACAGCGCACTCGGGCCCCTGCAGGCTTCCTTCGGCCCCACCGAGAGGTTCGCCGAGGCCCTCACCCCCAGCGTCAAGCAGACGGCGCCCACCATCACGGCGGGACTGCCGTGGCTGGCCCAGTCCGCCGCGCTGCTCTCGCCCCAGGAGCTCGGCGGCCTGCTCAAGTTCCTGACCCCGGCGGTTCAGGGGACCTCGAGCACGCTGGTCTCGTCCAAGGCGCTGCTCAACAACTCCAACACGCTGGCCAAGTGCTTCGTGCACACGGTCATCCCCACCGGCAACGAGCGGATCTCCGACCCGCCTCTGACGACCGGCCTGCAGGACTACCAGGAGCTGTTCCAGTCCGGGGTGGGCCTGGCCGGCTTCAGCCAGAATTTCGACGGCAACGGCCGCTACGTGCGTTCGGCGGCCGGCGGCGGCTCTGACCAGGTGGCCACCGCCTCCCTGCCCGGCGGCGGCCCGCTGTACGGCAACGCCGTGCTCCCCTCGCTGGGCACGCGTCCCGCCAACCCCGGCAAGCAGCCGCCGCTTGACCGCAGTGTCCCGTGCTTCAAGAACGCGCCCCCAAATCTGAACGCCGCCAAGACCGGAGCCGCGCCGTGAGACGTGCCATCCGGACTCACCGCGTCGACTTCGCCGCCATGGCGGTGCTGGTGGTGGCCGCCATCGCCGTGAGCGCCTACATCCTGGAGCACCAGCCCTCGTTCGTGTTCGGCCAGACCTACTACACGGTGCGCGCGCCGTTCGCCACGGCCGCCGCGGTGACCTCGGGCCAGGGCCAGGCGGTGACGATCGCCGGGGTGCAGGTCGGCCAGGTGGGAGGCGTCTCGCTGCATGACGGGCAGGCGATCGTGACGATGAACATCTACAAGCAGTACGCGCCGATCTACCGCGACGCCACCGTGCTGCTGCGCCCGCGCACGCCGCTGAAGGACATGTACCTCGAGCTCGATCCGGGGACGCGCAGTGCCGGTCGGATCGCCAACGGCGGGACGCTGTCGGCCGCCAACACCCAACCCGACGTCGACCTCTCGGAGATCCTCTCCTCGCTGGACTCCGACACCCGCAACTACCTGGTCCTGCTGCTGTCGGCCGGGGCCCAGGCTTTCCATGACCCCGGAGCGAAGGGGATCCCGCCGAGCCCCGACGCGGTGGCCGACCTGCGGGGCACGCTCAAGCGCTTTGAGCCGCTGGACCGCGACACCAAGCGCTTCGCCGCCCTGCTGGCCACCCGCCAGGCCAGCATCCGCAAGGCCATCCACAACCTCAACCTCGTCACCAACGCGTTCGGTGGGGTGGAGGGCCAGCTGGCGTCGCTCATCCGCGCCTCGGACACCAACTTCTCAGCGATCGCCGCCAACGACACTCAGCTCGAGCAGACGCTCACCGAGTTCCCGCCGACGCTGCAGCAGAGCATCACGACGCTGAACAAGGTCCGCGGCTTCGCCACCGCCAGCACCACGACGCTCCAGCAGCTCCTGCCGTTCGCGCGCAATCTGGGGCCGGCGCTGAAGGCGTCGCGGCCGCTGTTCCAGGACACCACGCCGGTGATCGCCCACCAGCTGCGACCGTTCAGCGTGGCCGTGCAGCCGCTGGCCAAGACGCTGGCGGCGGGCGCCCCCAAGGTCGAGGCGACCATCCCGGCGCTGTCGAACTCGATCTCGGTGCTCAACACGCTGTTCAACGAGCTGGCGCACCAGCCGGAATCGGACCCCGCCCACCCCCAGCAGAGCTATCTCTTCTGGGGCGCGTGGCTGGGCCACATCGCCGACAGCCTGGTCAGCACCCAGGACGCCAACGGCTCGGTGCTGCAGGGCATCTTCATGAATACCTGCGCCGGCCTCAACTTCTATGAGAACCAGCTGGAACCGAGCAGCGAGCCGCTGGGCGTGATCCTCGACCTCCTCAACCCGCCCGACGTGTCCAAGCTCCCCGGCGTCACCCCCAGCGTCATTCCCGGACAGGTGAACTGTCCCACGTCGCCATGAACAAGCAGCGGCCCTCGAACTTCGCGATGCTCACGATGGTCGCCTTCACGGCGTCCTGCATCGGCCTGCTCATCTTCCTGTGGATCTCCTTCGGCGGATCGATCCCGCTGGCTTCGCAGGGCTATCGCTTCAACGTCGAGTTCGACGAGGCCGTCGAGCTTGCCTCGCAGGCGTCGGTGCAGATCTCCGGGGTGACCGTGGGCCATGTGGTGAGCGTCAAGCTCGACCACCAGACGGGCCTGTCGCACGCAGTGATCGAGATCAACAAGCAGTACGCGCCGCGACCCGCCGATACCAAGGCGATCCTGCGCCAGAAGACGCTGCTGGGCGAGACCTACGTCGAGCTCTCGCCCGGCACCCCCGGCTCACGGACCCTGGCCGACGGGGGGAGCCTCCCGCAGGCCCAGGTCGCCCCGACGGTCGAGCTCGATCAGATCTTCTCCGCCTTCGATCCCAAGACGCGTCAGGCATTCGAGACCTGGATGCAGCAGGGAGGCATCGCGCTGACCGGCCGCGGTGAGCAGTTCAACCAGGCCTTCGCCCAGCTCTATCCCTTCGCCACCAACGTCGACTCGGTGCTGGAGGTGCTCAACCGCCAGAGCGCCGCGACGACGACGCTGCTGCGCGACGGCGCCCAGGTGTTCGCGGCATTGAGCAGCTCGCCGGCGGCGCTGCAGGGGTTCGTACGCAACTCCAACGGCCTGTTCGCCGCCACGGCGGCGCGCGACCAGGACCTGGCCAACACGATCAGGGCCTTCCCGGCGTTCCTCACCGAGGCCCGTTCGGCCGTCAACCGGCTCGGGACGTTCTCTCAGACGACCAAGCCGCTCATCGACGAGTTGCGACCCGCCGCCGTGCAGCTGACACCGGCACTGCAGCGCCTGGTCGTCCTGGCGCCGGAGCTGCGCGATCTGATGGTCGTGATCGCTCCGCTGACCAACGCGTCCAAGGCCGGGTTCCCAGCGCTCACCACCTTCCTGGACGACACCGTCCCCTTCCTGGTGCGGCTCAAGCCGTACCTCGGCCAACTGGTCCCGGTGATCCAGTACATCGAGTCCTACCGCAAGGAGATCGCCGGGTTCTTCGCCAACAGCACGGCGACCGAGCAGGGCCAGTTCGCGTCCGCCAACGGCGGCCGCGCACACTACGTCCGGATCTCGAATCCCATCAACCCCGAAGTGCTCACCGGCTATCCGGTCCGGCCAGACAGCAACCGCTCCAACGCGTACATGGCACCGGGTGGCTACACCCAGCTGCTCAAGGGCCTGAGCGTGTTCGGAGGCTACCTCTGCACCGCGCACCCGCTGCCGACGATAGGCTCATCGCTGTCGCAGACCACAACTACCGTCACCGGGACGGTGTTAACGCTGGCGCAACTCGTTGCGAAGTACTACTACACGTCCCAGCCCGGTGGCCCTCCGTGCAAGGCTCAGGCCCCGCTCGGGAGCTCGACCACCGGGCAGAACCAGACCTTCCCCCAACTTCAACCGCTTCCGTGAGCCCTGACACAGACCGGCGCGGGCGCACGCTGAAGACCAACGATCCACTAGGAGGAGTCAGTTGAAGAAAGTCGTTCTGATCGCCGCCGCCTTTGGCGTGCTGGCAATCGCCGGGGTGGCCTACGCCGCCTCGCTCAACACCTACACGGCGACCTTGAAGTTCTCGAGCAAGTCGGCCGGCACCGCGGCTAAGCCCGTGCCCGTCAGCTACGCCCAGGACATCGTCGCCAAGGGCACCAACGGCAACCGCACCGCGGTGCTCACCGACATCACCACCAAGATCTACGGCCTCAAGGCGGACGGGAAGGACTTCCCAACCTGCAGCGCCGCCTCGATCGGGGCCAACGGTGATGACACCAAGTGCCCGAAGGGCGCGATGGTCGCCAATGGCTTCATCACGGCCGCCGTCGGCTCGGCGACGAACTTCACCGCCGCCTCCCAGCCCTGTGACCCGCTGTTGCACGTCTGGAACGGCGGCCAGGGCAAGCTGACCTTCTTCTTCGTCGACCAGGCTCCGAATCACCTGTGCCTGAACGGCAACCTGAAGACCGGCCAGGTCGGGCCCTACCCGTCCACCTACAAGACCCAGGGCAAGTACCTGGTCGTCGACGTCCCGGTTCCCAAGTACGTGAGCTTCCCCGCTCCCGGCGTGGCCGGCTCGCTGGAGACCGAGCACCTGAACTGGCTCAAGGTGACCAAGAAGGTCAAGGGCAAGACGGTCGCCGCCAGTTCGTCGGTCGCTTGCACGAAGGGCAAGCGCCCCTACACCACGACGTTCACGGCGAACCTGCCGGATTCGTCCGGCAACCCCGGACCCAACGACGTCACGACTCTCAGCGGCTCGGCGCCCTGCAGCAAGTAGTGATGTGATGCCGCGATCGCGCGGGGGGCCTTCTGCCCTCCGCGCGGCCGGTGCTCTCTCCGTGGCCCCGCGGTGCGCGGCGGCCGCTACACCACCTCGTAGCGCTCCTCGCGCTGGGCCTCGCGCTCCTGTTCGCCCAGCATCTTCACGAACACCCACACCAGCGCGATCCCCATCACGATCGACTGCTCGAGCGCCATCAGCAGCCCCGCGATCGACTGATCCTC
>DASXCN010000198.1:0-4060 GCA_036491155.1 Solirubrobacteraceae bacterium
CCGCTGACGGGAAAGTGTCACGACCGATCACCGCGTCGGAAAGTGCCGCCTTGCCGGGTAGCGGCCATGACGATCCGGCGGCCCACGCGACATGTAGTCCGGCGAGCCCAGCAAGTCCGGCCGCGGCGAGCGTTGCCGGGCGCTTCATGCGACGCCACGGTAGCGGTCACGGCTAACGCCGTCCATGCGGAGGGGCCGCGCCGCCGCCGGAGCCGCCTCAGGCGTCGAGGGTGCGCGGTTCCGAGGATGCTCTCGACGAGGTGATGCGAGGCTTGCGTCTTCCTGTAAGCGCTCGATTCACGGGCGCCGCCGTGGACCAAGCCGATCGATTTGGAGGGCAGCATGTCTGAGCCAGGATTGGTCGACATCACGGGTCGTCTGCGGTCGCCGGCCGCCACCCCGGTCACTGGGCGGGGTGCGTGCCGCCCAACAACGGGTTGGTTGCGCCTACGAGCCTGACTACCGACGGGCGCTTGCTCGTCCGCCGAGCTGCGGCCGGTTAGCGCCTGGCCGGGCTCGGTGCCACTCCCGTGGGAGAGGGAGCGCGCCGGCGCCCGCGCCGGTCGAAGTGATGGTCAGCGTCTGCAGCGCCTTTTCCGGCCTGGTCGATGAGCTCGTCCACCGGCTCGAGTGTGGCCGCTCGGTCCGGCAGCACGGGGGGTGTCCCGGGCTGCCGTCTCGCGGACCACTCTCATGGCTGCACCGGTTCGACTTGGACGGGCATGGTGTGCGTGGTGCCCCACTCTGCCCAGGACCCGTAGTAGACGCTGACCCGCTGATATCTCAGCAGGTGTTTGAGCACGAACCAGACTTGGCTAGCGCGATTGCCGATCGTGCAGTAGACGATCACGTGCCGGTCGGCCCGGACTCCGGCCGTCTCGCAGAGGTCGCGAATCTCCTCGGGATCCTGTCGGGCGATGTCCAAGGGCAGCCAAACCGCGGCAGGGATGTGCCCGGGTCGGCCGCCCTCGTGCTTGCCGCCGGACGGCCAGAAGCGCTCCCCGGTGAACTCTTCGCGCGAGCGCACGTCGAGCAGCACAGCATCGGGATCGACGATCAGCCCGAGGACTTCCGCCGGCGTGACGACGTCGGACTGTCCCGAATCGACCGCATACCGGGCTGGGGTCGGTGCCGACATCTCGGTCGTCCACTCGCGGCCAGCCTCCAGCCACCGCTCGCGCGGGCCACCCATCATGCGGACGCTCTCATGGCCGTAGCTGCGCATCAGCCAGTAGCCGAGGTATGCCCCATAGCCGTAGAACACAACGGCGGTGTCCGGAGCGATGCCCGAGCGCGACAGCAGGCGAGCGAACGCGGGAGGATCCAGCGGCCGGTACTCGACGGGGCGCAGATCTGAGTATGCGTTCCAGAACACCGCGCCCGGGATGTGCCCGGCATCGAACCCCGCCCGGCTGACGTCGACCTCGACGACCCGGACTGAGGGATCGCCAAGCCTCGCGGCGATCCAGTCGGGACCGACCAGCGCCTGGACTTCGACCGACACGCTCATGACCGCGTCCCCGCCGAGACGATCAGCTCGCAGGCGCCTTCGAACCCGCGGG
Source organism: Solirubrobacteraceae bacterium (assembly GCA_036491155.1). Taxonomy (GTDB): domain Bacteria; phylum Actinomycetota; class Thermoleophilia; order Solirubrobacterales; family Solirubrobacteraceae; genus Palsa-465. The sequence goes on from DASXCN010000198.1 coordinate 1,563, forward strand.
CCGTCTCGAACTGCGAAAGCTCGCGCTCGATCTCCTCCCAGGCGTCCTCGCGCTCGTTCTCGCCAAGGCCAGCCAGCATCTGGTGCAGCGCTCCGAACGACTCCCGCTCGAACCGCACGCATTCGGCGGCCGACGCCATCCGCAAGGGGGCCGAGACCCGTCGGACCTCCACGTCCGCGAACCCCGCTCGCGCGTACAGATCCTCGATCACGCCCGGGCCACCCAGACTGAAGGGTCCCGGGTGACCCGCCGCCGGCGCTCGGAGTCCCGCCCGCCGGCGGATGATCGACACCGGGATCGAGAAGAACCGGTTCGCGTCGGGAGTCGAGTACACGATCCCGGCCAGCCTCCCGCCCGTGCGTAGCGCTCGCCGCATCCCGCCGAACGCCGCCTCCCGGTCGGGGAAGTAGATGAACCCGACGCGCGAGATAACCGCATCGAACACGCCCGGATCCACATCGAGCGCCTCTCCGTCCATAACCCGGACGGCCACGTTCCCAAGGCCGGCGTCCCGGGCAGCCCGCTCGGCGTACCCGAGGATGTTCGAGGAGATGTCGGCGGCGAGCACGCTCCCCGCCGGTCCGACACGCCGCGCCGCCACCAGCGTCTGCCCGCCGGCGCCCGCCGCGACATCCAGCACCCGAGAGCCGGCGCGGACGCCGGCCATGTCCAGCATCAACTCGGTCGCGTGACCGAGCCAATCCTCGATGAACGCGCCCCACCGGTACCACGGCTCGGCGGCGGTCTGCCACTGCTCGCGGGTGGTGGTCTTGTAGGCGACGGCATCAAACGCCGTTGTACTCATGGGAATCCCCAATCGGTCGAGTCACGCTTCTTCGATCCACCCCCGGAGGTCCGTATCAGAGACGCGCTCGAGCAGCTCAGGGTGGTCAGTCCGCATGTGCTCGCGGATCCGCGCCACCACCTCGCCCTCGCTCTCGCCGCGGGCGACATACCCGCACTCGCAGTTGATCTGCTTGGCCATCGCTTGGACCTCCTTCGGTCCGGTGGTTTGTAGGCGCCCGCCGTTGGGGCTATGTTGGCGCGACATTGGCGGCACCGGTGAGAATTCAGCTCTGCGGCACACTCGCGGTCGAAATCGACGGCCAGCGGATCGACCACGACCTTCCCGGCCGCCAAGGCCGGCTCCTCCTCGTCTATCTCGTCCTGCGCCGGCTACGCCCCGTCCGGCGCGACGAGCTGATCGACGCCCTGTGGCCGCGCACCCCGCCCGCCGCGGCCGACACCGCGCTCCGCGCGCTGATCTCAAAGCTGCGGCGCCTGCTCCCCGAGGACATGCTCCATGGCCGCACCGAGCTGCGTCTGCACCTCCCGCCCGACGCGTTCGTCGACCTCGAGCACGCCCGAGAGGCCATCCACCGCGCCGAATCCGCGCTCGCACAAGACCACTGGCACCGCGCCTGGGGCGCCAGCCAAGGACCGCTGTTCACCGCCCGCCGCGGCTTCCTCCCCGACGAAGACGCCGACTGGATCCGGGACACCCGGCACGAGCTTGACGCGCTCCACGCGCGCGCGCTCGAGTGCTACACCCAAGCGTGCCTCGGTGTCGGCGGCACCGAACTCGCCGCGGCCGAACGCGCCGGCAAGCCGCGTGAGCTCTCGACTCTCCTTCAGCGGGCAATAAGGTCGTTTCGGCGGACGATCCGTGGCGCCTCCATGTGTCCGGAAGGGGCAGTCTCCAAGCCCCGGCTTGTTGCCGCCGACGCTGGTGCGTCTGCCTCAAGGCGAGAGCGATGGTGCTCGACCTCCATCCGATCGGCAGCTCAGGCGCGCCCTCATTGTGCCTATGCACGGGACGCAACGCGTCCGGCCAAGTGGCGCTTCCGTGGGTCGTCGCCAGGCGAGCACCCCGCGGCCTTAGGACGGCCCGCATCGATGAGAGAGCGGGGCGCGGAATGCCGTATGCCGATCCCTAGCCGGACGGATCGTCTGCGGTGAAGAACAGGATCCGGCAGGGACGTCGCGATCGCCTCGGAACATAGCGCCACGAGATCCTTGGGTGGCCAGAAGCCCGCGCTGATCCGACGTCGGGCACTCAGCGCCTGGTCTCGTACCTGGTCAGCACCACGCCGTCGGGAAACGTCCGGGTATCCACCAGGCTCAGGTTCACCCAGTTGTCCAGGGCGGTGAAGAACGGCGTGCCGCCGCCCACCAGGACCGGATGGGTGACGATCGCGTACTCGTCGATCAGCCCGGCCCGCATGGCCGCTGCGGCGAGTGTGGCGCCGCCGATGTCCATGGGGCCGCCGTCGTCGGCCTTGAGCCTGGTGATCTCGGTGACCGCGTCGCCGGTGACCAGACGGGTGTTCCAGTCGACCGTGCTGGTCGTCGAGGAGAACACCACCTTCGGCATTTCCTGCCAGCGGCGGGCGAACTCGATCTCCGCCGGTGTGGCGCCCGGCTGCTGATCGGCGGTCGGCCAGTGGGAGCTCATCGTCTCCCACAGTTTGCGCCCGTACAGCGCCAGGCCCGTCGCC
>DASXCN010000199.1:0-2899 GCA_036491155.1 Solirubrobacteraceae bacterium
GCGGGCTGGCCAACGCCAACATCAACGTGCTCAACGGCGCCGATGGGCTGGGACAGCTCGCCGCCGGGCTCGTCGGCCAGGGGCTGAGCATCTTCGAGGCGATCAAGAGCAACCTCGGCGAGTACGACGAGGACGATGACAACGAGGACGACGCGCCTGGGCGTCCCCAACTCTCGGGGAGCGACGCCCCGCCCGCCCGCGAGCCCCATCGCGGGCCAGTGGATCGCGAATCGGACCCGCAGGCCGGGCGGTAGCAGGGTCGGGTGGCTGGGCAGTCCAGGCGGTAGCCGCGGGGCCGTGCGGTCGATCGTCGTCAGCGGGCCGCGCGCTCGCGCGCCCATGCAGTCATTCTGGACCGCTTGCGGGGGCGTCTGTGCGTCGGGCGGCCCAAACAATCCGCCCGTAAAGCGTGCCTCACCTTACAAAAACATGACACGCCTGCCGCCCAAAGCTTCGATGGCAAAAGTCAACGTCTCAACACGCCGTTTAGTCTTGCGGCGTGAGGATTCTGATCACAGGCGGGGGCGGAATGCTCGGTCTTGACGTGCAGCGGGCAGCCCAGGAGGCCGCCCACGAGCCGATCGCGCTGACCCGGGCACAGCTCGACATCACCGACCGCGCCGCGGTGATGGACGCTGTGAGCAGCGCTGGTGTGGACGCCGTCATCAACTGCGCCGCGTGGACCGACGTCGACGGAGCGGAGTCCCACGCTCGCCAGGCCGCGGCCATCAACGGCGCGGGCGCGGGCAACGTCGCCGCGGCGGCCGAGGCCGCAGGGGCCTGGGTGGTGCACGTGTCCACCGACTATGTCTTCGACGGCGAGAAGGCCACGGCCTACGTCGAGTCCGATCCTGTGGCGCCCGTGTCCGCGTATGGCCGCTCCAAGCTCGGCGGCGAGCTGGCCGTTGTCGCGGCGGCTCCGCAGCGCCACACGATCGTCCGCACCGCGTGGCTGTTCGGTGCCGGCGGGAAATGCTTTCCCAAGACAATCCTGCGCGCCGCGTCACAGCGCCCGGAGCTGTCGGTGGTGTCAGACCAGATCGGCTGTCCGACGTTCACCGGCCACCTCGGCTCGGCGCTCGTGGCGCTGACGGCCGAGCCCGTCCACGGGATTCTGCACGTCGCCGGCGGCGGTCAGTGCTCGTGGTATGAGTTCGCCGCGGCCATCGTCGCGTCGGCCGGCAGCGACTGCTCCGTACGACCGATCACCAGCGCCGAGTACCCGACCCCGACCCGCCGACCCCCCAACAGCGTTCTCATCTCGGAGCGTGGCGCCCCCGAGTTGCCGAGCTGGCAGACGGGGCTGGAGCAGTTCATCACCGAGCTCGCGGAGGTGCGTGCATGAAGCTCTTAGTGTGTGGCGCGGCTGGATTCATCGGCTCGACGTTCGTTGAGCTGCGGGTGCGCGAGCACGGCGACGACGTGACGGTCCTCGACGCCCTCACCTATGCCGGGCGAGAGGAGAACCTGCGCGAGGTCGCCTCCGACATCCGCTTCGTCCACGGCGAGATCCAGGATCCCGAGGCGGTGGCCGGGGCGATCGGCGACGCCGAGGCGATCGTCAACTTCGCGGCCGAGACGCACGTGGACCGCTCGATCGCCGATCCCTTCGCCTTCAGCGTCACCAACGGCGCGGGCACCCACGTGCTGCTCGAGGCCGCCCGCGAGCGCGGCCTGCGCTACGTGCAGGTGTCCACCGACGAGGTCTACGGCTCGATCGAGACCGGGTCCTTCACCGAGACCTCGCCGCTGGAGCCGTCAAGCCCCTACAGCGCCACCAAGACCGGCGCCGATCTGTTGGTGCTCAGCTACTTCCACACCTATGGCCTGGAGACGCTGGTGTGCCGTGGCTCCAACAACTACGGGCCGCGCCAGTACCCCGAGAAGCTTATCCCGCTGATGATCCTCAACGCCATGGCGGGCGACCACCTCCCCGTATACGGAGACGGGCGCAACGTGCGCAACTGGCTCTATGTCGAGGACTTCGGGCGCGGCATCGGGCACGTCCTGGCCCACGGAAAGCCCGGTGAGGTCTACAACTGCGGCGGTCCGGACGAGTGCGAGAACATCGAAGTCGTGCACCGGATCTTGGAGTTGACCGGCGCTGATCAGTCGCTGATCGAATACGTCACCGACCGCCCGGGCCATGACCGCCGCTACTCGCTGTCCTCCGAGAAGCTCGCCACGCTCGGCTGGCGCGCGCAGACGCGCTTCGCCGACGGGCTGGAGCGCACGGTGTCGTGGTACCGCGACAACGCGTGGTGGTGGGAGTCGATCCGCTCCGGCGCGTATCGCGAGTACTACGAGCGCCACTACGGGCGCTCGTTGAGGTAGTGGTTCCGCCCGCAAGTGCGTCCGCACCGCCAGGCGTGCCTCGAATGTGGATGTACTTGCGGGAGGGGCCACCGGTGACGATCGCGCGCGGTCGCCACGCGCCGCCGCCCGAGGTCCGGCTCCCGCTCCAGCGCGAGCGCCTGCTGCGCGCGGCGGCCCGCGAGTTTGCCGAGCGGGGCTACGCCGGCGTCTCCTCGGAGTCGATCAGCCGCCGCGCCGGGATGTCGAAGGCGACGTTCTACGAGCACTTCGCCAACAAGGAGGAGTGCATGCTGGCGCTCTTCGACATGGGGGCCGAGCTCGTACAGGTAGCCATGGCCGAGGCGGCGCGCAACGCACCGGTGGGCGACGCCCGCGAGCGGCTGCGCGCGGGAACGCGCGCCTTCCTCGGCGCGCTGGCCGAGCATCCCGAGTTCGCGCAGACGCTGCTGGTGGAGATCATCGGAGCCGGCCCCCGCGCCGCGCAGCGCCGCGACCAGATCCTGCAGGCGTTCGCCGACGTGCTGGACGCCGAGAACTCCGCGGCCGCACGGCGCGGGCTGATGGGACGCTTTCGCTCGCCCGA
>DASXCN010000200.1:0-8866 GCA_036491155.1 Solirubrobacteraceae bacterium
AGGCGGCGCACACCTACCTGGTGATGACCTCTAACGACGATAAGGCGCGCACCGCCAGAGTGCTGGTCGACGGCAAGCCGATCGCCTCCTCGGAGGCGGGCTCAGACGTCCACAACGGCAGCGTCACGGTCAAGGGTCAGCGCCTGTACTCGCTCATCTCCCTGCCCGGAGACCAGCAGACGACGTTCACGATCCAGATCCCGCCGGGCATCAGCGCCTACGACTTCACGTTCGGCTAGGCCCGTGGGCGCCGGCGCGCGCGCCCAACAGGTTCGTGATATCCGCCGCGCGATCAGGGTCCCCCGCGAAAGTCCTGCGCACCGCGTCCTATCATGGTCTCGATGGAGGGCTCTACGGAGGTCCGCAGCTGGTTGCGCTGCTACCGCTGCTGGTCTCAGAACCTTGAAGTGCAGGTCCACTACGAGGGCATCCACCGCATTGACCCCGAGACGGGGGAACGCGGAGAGGTGGTGGACGAGATGCAGGAGGCGGTGGTCCAGTGCCTCGAGTGCATGCACGACCAGCCCCACCTCGGCTTCCACAACGGCCGCGTCGAGCCTGTCGAGGACCGCTGGGAGCGGATGATCGCCGGGACGCCGTGGGTGGCGTCGTGCACGGTCACTGTCGACGCCGACGACGTGGAGACCTGCTCAGGGCCCGAGGCGGGCGACGCGCTCTCCTACGCCGCCTTCGGCGACCACGGAACGCGCGAGTTCTTCACCCACGTGCGCTTTCACAAGCACGACGAGGACCGCATCGTCGTGCACCTGCTCGTGGAGCTCTACTCCAGGTCGGCCGAGGAGGCCACCGAGGTGCTGGAGGAGGCCGCTCGCGGGAAGTTGGCCATCACCTCGCTGGCCGAGGAATCCCGGCCGCCGGCCGCCACGGGCGACGAGCCCCACTGAACGGCGGGCGCCCGCGCGCGACGCCGGCGGCCCGCCCACAGCCACGCCTCGCCCACGATCAGCGCCGCGGCCACCGGCACCGTGGCCGGCAGTTCGTTGACCACGAAGAACAGCAGGTCAAACGCCCCGGCCAGCACCAATGTGAGCAGCGCCATCGGCCACTGCGTCCGGCGCTCGCGGGCCAGAACCGCCCCCAGCACCCCGGCCACGAACAGGTCGCCATAGCCGAAGAGCACGGAGCCGAACTGCTCACTCTGCAGCTGGGGCAGGTGGAGGCCGCTGTGAGGCAGCGGTACGGCAGCCGTCAGGGTGGCGTTCGGGGTCTGCAGCAGGTCTGAGGCCACCAGCCACACGTCGGCGGCGCACATGGCCAGGATCCCCAGCTTCAGCCAGCGGGGCGGCGCCACCGCGGCCAGCAGCCAGCCAAGGGTGACGCAGCTCAAGGCCGATAGCAGCGTCGCCGCTCCCTGGCCCCACAACGTCGACTTGGACGCCCACGCCAGCGCGAACAGCCCGCCGGCCACCGGGGTCAGCCACCAACGGGCGCCATGCGAAGCCCAGCCCAGGGCCACCGCCGCCAGTAACGGCACGGCGATCAAGGCCAGCCAGGTCAACCCCGTCGCCGTCCCTGAGACGAAGCGGATGGCGAAGATCACGCCGACGATCGACGCGATCGGGACGATCGCCCACACCGGACCGGAGAGACGGCGGATCCACGCGATCTCAGGCGGCCGGCGCGGCGCAGCCACCACGCCCGCCTGGACGGCGAGCATCACCGCGTCGGACGGGACAAAGGTGAGCGACACCCCTTCAGGGTACGCGGGGGGCACCCGCGCAAGCGAAGGGTTTACAAAGAAGTTCCCTAGACGTGCAGGCGCTGCTCGAGCGCTCGCAGCTGCTCAGCCAGCTCGGCCGGCAGCTTGTCGCCGAAGGTCGCGTAGTGCTCCTTCATCTGGGGCAGCTGCTGGGCCCATCCGTTGTGATCGACCTCCAGCAACTTGGCCATCGTCTCCTCAGAGACATCCAGGTCCTTGGTGTCGATCCCGCCCTCGCCGAGCGAGGGGACGAGCCCGATAGCGGTCTCCTCCGCCGCCGCATCGCCGGTCAGACGACCGAAGATCCACGCCAGCACCCGGGAGTTCTCACCGAAGCCGGGCCACATGAACTTGCCGTCGTCGTCCTTGCGGAACCAGTTCACATAGAAGACTCGCGGCATCTGGCCGCCGTCACGCTTGGCCAGGTGCAGCCAATGGGCGAAGTAGTCGCCCATGTGGTAGCCGCAGAAGGGCAGCATCGCCATCGGGTCAAAGCGCAGCTTGCCCACCTCGCCGGCCTGGGCGACGGTCGTCTCCGAGGACATGATCGAGCCGATGAAGGTCCCGTGCTCCCAGTCACGCGCCTCGTGGACCAGCGGCACGACCGTGGCGCGACGGCCGCCGAACATGATCGCCGAGATGGGGACGCCCGCAGGGTCCTCCCACTCGTCGGCCATCGAAGGGCCCTGGGCGCAGGGCACCGTGAAGCGCGCGTTGGGGTGCGCCGCGGTCGTCTCCGACGAGGGGGTCCACTCGTTGCCGCGCCAGTCGATCGCGTGCTCGGGCGGCTCGCCGGTCATCCCCTCCCACCAGATGTCGCCGTCATCGATCTTGGCGCAGTTGGTGAACACGGTGTTGCGGCTGACCATGTCGATGGCGTTGGGGTTGGTGCGCGCGCCGGTGCCGGGCGCCACGCCGAAGAAGCCGGCCTCCGGGTTGACGGCGTACAGCTGGCCGTCGGATCCGAACTTCATCCAGGCGATGTCGTCGCCGATGGTCTCCACCTTCCAACCGGGCAGGGTAGGGATGACCATGGCCAGGTTGGTCTTGCCGCAGGCGCTGGGGAACGCCCCGGCGATGTACTTGACCTCGCCGTCGGGCGAGGTGACCTTGAGGATGAGCATGTGCTCCGCCATCCACCCCTCGTCGCGCGCCATCACCGAGGCGATCCGCAGCGCGAAGCACTTCTTGCCCAGCAGCGCGTTGCCGCCGTAGCCGGAGCCGAAGGACCAGATCTCGCGCGCCTCGGGGTAATGGACGATGTACTTGTTGTCGGCGTTGCAGGGCCACGGCACGTCGTCGGCGCCGTCGACCAATGGCGCGCCCACCGAGTGCACGCAGGGCACGAAGTCACCCTCGGCACCCAGCACGTCGAGCGCCGGCTGGCCCATCCGGGTCATGATCCGCATTGACGCCACCACGTAGGGCGAGTCGGTGACCTGGACGCCGACGTAGGAGATCGGGGAGCCCAGCGGGCCCATGGAGAACGGGACGACGTACATGGTGCGCCCACGCATCGAGCCCTTGAACAGGCCGTCGAGCATCTCGCGCATCTCGGCCGGGTGGCGCCAGTTGTTGTTGGGCCCGGCGTCTGCCTCGCGCTCTGAGCAGATGAAGGTCCGGTCCTCCACGCGCGCGACGTCGGCGGGGTCAGACAGCGCCAGGTAGGACCCCGGCCGCTTGGCCTCCGAGAGTCGCTCGAACGTCCCCGCGTCGATGAGGATCTGAGCGAGTTGGTCGTACTCCTCGGCCGAGCCATCGCACCAGTGGATGTCGTCGGGCTGCGTCAGCGCTGCGATTTCCTCTACCCACCCCTGCAGGCCGGTGTGCTCCGTCGTTGCTTGGCGCTTAGGTGCGGTGTGGGCCATGGAGGGGGCTACTCCTTAAATGAAAAAAAACGGGTCTGTGGCTCGGGAAGGCTACCCGGGCGGAGCACAAGGTGCTCACAAACTATAAAAAGTGGGCAAAGTCCAGGGCTTTCACCCTGAACTCACGCGAACTACTGTTCGGTGCAGCCTACCCCGGCTGCTTGCGCGGAACAAGCACCAGGCGCTTGAACTCGGCCACCAGCACGCCGTCCTGGTTGAGCACACGGGTGTGGACTCGGACGGTGCCGCGGTCGGGCTTGGACTTGGACTCCTTGACCTCCAGCACCTCGGACTCGCAGAACAGGGTGTCGCCGTGGAACACGGGCGCCGGATGGCTGAGCTCCTCGGTGGCCAGGTTGGCGATCGCCTTCCCGCTCACGTCGGAGACGCTCATTCCCAGTGCCAGCGAGTACACCAGCGGCCCCACGACGACGTTGCGGCCTTGCTGGGACTCCTTGGCGTAGACGTCGTTGAGGTGCAGCGGGTGATGATTCATCGTGATCAGGCAGAACAAATGGTCGTCGGCCTCGGTCACGGTCTTGGCCGGCCAGTGCTTGTAGACCGCGCCGACCTCGAACTCCTCCAGATAGCGGCCGTAGGGATGGGCGCCGCTGGCCTCCCGTGCGGCTTGATCGGTCTCGACTTCGGGCATGGTCAAAACTCCTGGGTGGTGTCCTTGGAAACGAGGGCGTGAAGCATGCCAGCAGGCTGCCCGGGATGACACCCCAACCAATCGCGCAGCCTTTGCTGCTGCGCTCCTCGCTCCGCCGGCCTGAGCTGACGCCACGGGCTCCTGTCGAAACCAGATCCCGCTAGCTTTGAAGCCGCGCAAACTCGATCAGGAGACTCCAGAACCGTGCGAAACCCCCGTGACTTCGGCAAGCCGCTGGCCATCGGCGCCCCCGACCCGATCCTCGAGGTCCCGTTCAAGCCGTCGCGGATGATCCACTTCCTGGACTTCTCCAACGAGAAGATGGTGGCCAAGGTCCCCGACATCGCCCCCACGGTGGACATCCTGCTCGGCAACCTCGAGGACGCCGTGCCGGTGGACCGCAAGGTCGCCGCCCGCGAGGGCCTGGTGCGGGTGGGCAAGGAGATGGAGCTCGGCGAGACCCAGCTGTGGACCCGGGTCAACAGCCTCGAGTCACCGTGGATTCTGGACGATCTCACGACCCTGGTCTCCGAGATCGGCGACAGGCTGCAGGTGATCATGGTGCCCAAGGTCGAGGGCCCGTGGGACATCCACTACATCGATCGGCTCCTGGCCCAGCTCGAGGCCAAGGCCGGCCTGGACCGCCCGATCCTCGTCCACGCGCTGCTGGAGACCGGGCTGGGCATGATCAACGTCGAGGCCATCGCCTCAGCCAGCCCGCGCATGCAGGGCATGAGCTTCGGGCCCGCCGATCTCGCCGCCAGCCGGCGCATGAAGACCACGCGAGTCGGCGGCGGCCACCCGGGCTACCGGTCGATCGAGGATCCCAGCCGCGATGACCCCGAGGCGCCGCGCGTCAGCGTCCAGCAGGACCCGTGGCACTACTCGATTGCGCGCATGGTCGACGCCTGCACGTCGTCGGGGATCCTCCCCTTCTACGGCCCGTTCGGCGACATCAAGGACGTCCTGGGGTGCGAGACCCAGTTCCGCGCGGCCTTCCTTCTCGGCTGCGTCGGCGCGTGGTCGCTGCACCCGGTGCAGATCGATATCGCCAAGAAGGTCTTCAGCCCCGACCCCGACGAGGTGCTGTTCGCCAAGAAGGTGCTGGAGGCGATTCCCGACGGGCGCGGCGTGCACATGATCGACGGGAAGATGCAGGACGACGCCACCTGGAAGCAATGCAAGGTGATGGTCGAGCTGGCCGAGATGCTCGCCGAGCGCGATCCGCAGCTGGCCGAGGCGTACGGATTCGCCCCGGCGGCCGCGTAGTCCGCGCGGCAGCGTAGTCTCCCGCACCATGCGCATCTCCGCCAAAGCCGATTACGCGGTCCGCGCCGTCGTGGAGCTCGCCGCTGCCGAGGGGGACAAGCCCGTCAAGGCCGAGCGCGTGGCCACCGCGCAGGAGATCCCGCTCAACTTTCTGGAGAACATCCTGGGCGAGCTGCGCCACGCCGGCATCGTGCGCAGTCACCGCGGCGCCGAGGGCGGCTTCCGCCTGGCCAAGCCCCCCAACGAGGTGACCGTCGCAGACGTCATCCGTGCCGTGGAGGGCCCGCTGGCCAGTGTCCGCGGCGGTCCGCCCGAGGACGCCAAGTACGGCGGGGCGGCCAGCGCGCTGCCCAGCGTATGGATCGCGGTCCGGGTCAACCTGCGCCGCGTGGTGGAGCACGTCACCGTGGCGGACATCGCCAACGGCAAGCTGCCCCGCTCGATCGAGAAGCTGACCGACGACCCGGGGGCCTGGGTCACACGCTGACGACGCCGGTGCGTTCGGCGAGTGCGGGACGGTCACCGACCCAGGCCTGCGCCACCTCACTGAGCACGTCGAGCATCGCGCCGGCCGCAGGGGAGCGGTAACCGGCGGGCAGGATCACGCTGATCGGCCGTGGCGGAGGCGGAGGCGCCAGCTCGCGGATGACGACGTCGCCACGAACGGCGCGGGTCACCATGTCCGGGACCAGGGCCACGCCGACGCCGGCGGCGACGAATCCAAGGATGGCCCCGTAATCGTCATTCTGGAAGGCGATCCGCGGCTCAAAGCCCGCGTCGTGGCAGGCGCGGAGGAACAGCCTCGCGTCCGGGCAGGTCCGCCCGGTGGCGAGCATCCACGGCTCAGACGAGAAGTCAGACATCGACAGCCCGGCGGCGGCCGACAGCGCGTGACCGGCGGGCATCGCCACGTACATCGGGTCGTCGAAGAGCGGCACGACGTTCAAATCTTCGGCCTGTCCTTGGCGCTCCGGGTCGCCGCGTGGATCGTGCGAGAGCGCCAGATCGAACTCGCCCGCGCGCAGCCGCGGGATCGACTCGTCGGGGTCGTACATCTCCACCGTCAGCTTCACCGCGGGATGGCGATCGCGGAACAGCGCGACCGCCCGAGGGACGATGGACCCCGCAGCCGACGCGAACGTGGCCAGCCGCAGCGTCCCAGCCTCCACTCCCAGGAGCGCGTGGAGCTCATCCTCCATGTCCTGCAGGTAGGACAGCACCGCGGCGCCGCGCTCAGACAGCAGCCGCCCCGCGTCGGTGAGCACGGCGCCCTGCGGAACGCGGCGCACCAGCACGGCACCCACCTCCGCCTCCAGCGTCGCGATCTGCCTCGACACGGCCGGTTGGGTGTATCCCAGCGCCTCGGCCGCGGCCGAGAACGACCCGTGGCGCGCGACCTCGCACAGCACCTTCAGACGTCGACTCTCGAGCATGCTTAAAAGTTATACCCCCTCAAGCAAACCCCTATTTGCCTTTATGTCAGGAGCGGGTCACCATCGTCACATGAACTCGCTCCTCTCCCAGATCACGATCCGCCCGGAATACGCCGACGATCACCTGGCGCTGGTCCGTCTGGCAGCGCTTGACAGCGCGGCCGTGCCGGCACAGCCGCTGCTGGTGGCCGAAGTGGACGGCGAGCTGAGCGCCGCCCTGTCCTTGGCCGACGGCGCCACCATCGCCAATCCCTTCCGCCCCACCGCCGACATCGTCGCGCTACTGCGCGCGCATGCCACTGCGGCTACGCCGGCTCCTCGAAAGCGGCGGCGGGTACTTCAGCCGCGGCTGAGCCTCGCTCGCGGCTGACCGAGCCCTGTAGCTCGGGCATGATCGGCACCCCGGCCGGCGGCCGGGCGTAGACGATGTCGCCGCGCCCGACCTCCAGCTCGTCGGCCTGAGCCCGCGTGAGCTGCGCGCGCGCCTCCGTGCCGTCGGGGAGCTCGAGCTCGAGCCGCACCTCGAAGCCGAGGTGAACGACGCGCTTGACCATGGCCTCGATCCGCTCGTCTCCGGGCTCCAGCGCGATGGTCACGTCGTGCGGGCGCACGAGCTTGCCGCCCAAACGGCTCACTGGGCCCACGAAGCCCATTACGAAGTCGGTGGCCGGGCGGTCGTAAATCTCACGCGGGGCGCCCACCTGCTCGATCGTGCCCGCGCTCATCACGGCGATCCGGTCCGAGATCTCCATGGCCTCCTCCTGGTCGTGGGTGACGAGGACCGTGGTCACGTGCTGCTCGTCGTGCAGTCGGCGCAGCCACCGCCGCAGCTCGGCGCGCACGGTGGCGTCCAGCGCCCCGAACGGCTCGTCGAGCAGCAGCACGTTGGGCTCCACCGCCAGGGCGCGGGCCAGAGCCATGCGCTGGCGCTGCCCGCCCGAGAGCTGCGAGGGTCGCTGCTGCGCCCACTTGGTCAGGCCCACGAGCTCCAGCAGCTCATCGACCTTCGCCGTGATCTCGGCCTTGGGGCGCTTGCGGATGCGCAGCCCGAAGGCCACGTTCTCGCGCACGGTCATGTGCGTGAACGCGGCGTAGTGCTGGAAGACGAACCCGATGCCGCGTTTCTGCGGGATGACGTGGCTGACGTCCTTGCCGTTGATCATCACCGTCCCGGAGTCGGGCGTCTCCAGCCCCGCGATGATCCGCAGCAGCGTCGACTTGCCCGAGCCACTCGGACCCAGCAGCGCCGTCAGCGAGCCCTCGGGGACCTCGAGCGAGACGTCGTCGAGCGCGGTGAAGTCCTCGAAGTGCTTGGAGATGTTGGCGATTTCGATCTTCATCGAGACTGCGGCCTCCTGGACGAGAAAGCGGTCATGGCGAGCAGGACGACCAGCGAGATTACGGCGAGCTCCGTCGCAGCAGCGTAGGCGGAAGTGATGGCGCCGGGGCCCAGCTGGGAGGCGCGCTGGTAGACGAGCAGCGGCAGGGTGAGCGTCTGACCGGCGACCGAGGACGAGACGACCAGCACCGCGCCGATCTCCCCCAGCGCCCGCGCCGTTGACAGGATCACCCCGTAGATCACGCCCCAGCGGATCGACGGGAGGGTGATGCGCCAGAACGTCTGCCAGTCTGAGGCACCGAGGGTGGCGGCGGCCTCCTCCTGCTCGTCACCGACCTCCACCAGTACGGGAGCGACCTCGCGCACCACGAACGGGAGCGAGACGAAGATCGTGGCCAGCACCATGCCTGGGACGGCGAAGATGATCCGGATGCCGTGGTCGGTGAAGAACGTTCCGAACCACCCGTGGATGCCATAGACGAGGGTGAGGGCCAAGCCGACGATGATCGGCGAGACCAGGAACGGCAGGTCGATCAGCGAGTCCAGCATCGCCGCCATCCGCCCGCGGCGGCGAACGATCACCAG
>DASXCN010000201.1:0-1677 GCA_036491155.1 Solirubrobacteraceae bacterium
TCGCAGAGCACGCACTCGTCGAGGTTTGACTCGACGATCTCCACTCCGGTGTCGCCGGCGTGGAAGATGTCCACCGGGCAGACCTCGGAGAGCTTGCGGGCCAGGTCGGGGTCGGCGCCGGCGGTGGCGTCGACTTCGACGTCGATGAAGGTTCCAGGCACGGCTAGAGCTTCTCCTTGACGAGCTCAGGGATGTCCTCGATGCGCTCGGCCACGGTGATGCCGGCGGCGGCCAGGCGAGCGATCTTCTCGGTCGCGGTGTCCTCCTTGCCCTCCACGATCGTGCCGGCGTGGCCGAAGCTCATCCCGGGCATCTCGTCCATGAACCGCCCGGCCATGAACGCAACGATCGGCAGGCGCGAGTCGTGCTCGGTCACCCACGCAGCCAGCTCTGCCTCCATTCGGCCGCCGGGCTCGGTGTAGATGACGATCGCCTGCGTCTCCGGGTCGGCCTCGAACAGCGGCATCAGCTCGGCGTAGCTGGAGCCGATGATCGCGTCGCCGCCGATCGAAACCGCCGTCGAGACACCGAGACCGGCCGCGCTGAGCGTCGACGACATCTCGGTCGTCATGCCGCCGGAGCGCGAGACGACGCCCACCGGCCCGCGGTGGTAGGACTTGGCGGCGTCCTTGGCGGGCCCACCGATCCCGCCCATCTTGACCACATCGGGAACGATGATCCCCAGGCAGTTGGGGCCGATGATCCGCGCGCCGCGCTCGCCGGCCAGCTCCACCATCTGCGCCACGTCGCCGCGCGGAATGCGCTCGGTCACGATCACCACCAGCTCGACCCCGTTCTCCAGTGCCTCGAAGACCGCGTCCTTGGTGAAGGCGGGGGGGACGGTGACGACCGAGCCGTCGATCGGCCCACCGTGGTGCTCCACGGCCTGGGCGACGGTGTCGAACACCGGCACCCCGTGGACGTCGCGGCCCAGCCGGCCGGGCGTCACGCCACCGACGATCTTGGCGCCCGCGCCGTAGTCCAAGCACTCCCGGGTCAGGTTGACCGCCTCGCGGCCGGTGATCCCCTGGACGATGAACGTGGTGCCGGCGTCGACGAGGATCGACATCACACGGCCGCTCCCTGGATCCGCTCCACCGCGCGCCGCGCCGCCTCGTTGAGCGACACCGACCGGTCCGCGTAGGCCACGCCGTAGTGCTCGAGGATCTTGAAGCCCTCCTCCTCCCAGGCGCCGGGAATGCGGAAGATGGCGATCTTCTCCGCCGGGTCATAGCCCAGCTCCAGGCAGGCCTTGATCACACCCCGGGCCACGATGTCCACCCGGGTGTTGGAGACGATCGACATCATCACCGCGATCTTGTCCACGCCGGGCTTTGACAGCACCAGCTTGGCCAGCCCGCACGCCTTGGCCACCGACGGGTTGCCGCCGATCTCGCAGTAGTTGGCCGGGTCCCCGCCGTGGGCGCGGACGGCGTCAAACAGCGTCAGCGACCCGCCGCCGGCGCCGATCACCAGCCCCAGGTTGCCGTCGAACTCGGTCACGTTGCCGGCCACACCCCGGTGATCCTGCGCATCCACCTGCTCGCCGGCCAGCTCAAACGGCGTCGCCTCCCGCGCCTGGCGCGTCTCCTCGTCACCGACGCCGATCTCGTGCAGCAGCGCCTGCTGACGCGGCCGCGCCTCGTTCTCCATGTCCATGTGGGCGTCCAGCGCAAC
>DASXCN010000202.1:0-3700 GCA_036491155.1 Solirubrobacteraceae bacterium
GCCCGTCGTCGCCTTCATGGCCGGACGCTTCATGGACGAGATGCCCGGCATGAGCTTCGGCCACGCCGGCACGATCGTCGAGGGCAAGGAGGACACCGCCACCGAGAAGATCGCACGCCTCGCCGCCGCCGGCATCACCGTGGCCGAGCGCATCGAGGACATCCCCGATCTCGTCAAGGAGAAGCTGTAGCCGTGCCCGGAACCTTCATCGACGTCCAGGTCGACCCCACGGCCGGCGCGGATCCCGAGCTGGCCAAGACGCTCGAGGGCGTCTGCCCCGTCGACATCTTCCAGGCCGGCGACACGGGCGTGGAGATCGTGGAGAAGAACCTCGACGAATGCGTTCTCTGCGAGCTTTGCATCAACGCCGCGCCCGCCGGCGCGGTGCGGGTGCTCAAGCTCTACTCGGGCGAGTCGCTGCCCGCCTGACCCGTCTCGCGCGGGCGCTCCCCTACCCGCGAGACAGCCGGCGGCGCGCGGCGTCGGTCAGCGGCCGGTAGCGCCGCCCGCTGCGGTCCAGGTACCAGGTCCGTCCGTCGCCCGCGTTGGGCAGCCCCGCCTGGCGCAACGGCCGGGTGAGCGGCCGAAACCACGTGGTCACCGGCATCTCGTCGATGACCTGGACCACGGCGGGACGGTGTCCCTCGGCCACCCCGCTCAGCCCATGCGAGAGCATCTCGGCGGTCAGCTCATGATCGGGGCGCAGCGTGACGGCGGCCACCACCAGCTCGCCGGCGCCGGCGCCGTCGCCGTCGCCGGGTCGCAGCCCGTAGGCGACCGCGAGATCCACGGCGGCCAGGTCGCCGAGCGCGTCGCGGATCGGGGCGGCCAGCACCGGTCCGTCCGCGGTATGGATGACGTCGTAGACGCCGTCGAGCCGCCAGTGGTCGCCGTCGGAGTCGCGGCGAAACAGGTCGCCCGTGGATAGCCACGCGTCGTCGCGCGAGAACACCCCGCGCATCGGGGTCACCGAGGTGTCACTCGGGCGCGCCCGGACCACGAGCAGCCCCACCTCGTCGACGGCGCACCGCCGCACGAACCCGTCGCGCCCGAGGATGAGCTGCTCGGATTCCTGGTCGTAGGCAGCGATCCGCACCTCGGGGGTGCCCGGCAGCGGGCGGCCCATGGCTCCCGGCTTGGCGTCGCGGAGGTTGACCAGGATCGCCCCTGTCTCGCTGGAGGCGTAGAACTCGACGACCCGCGCGGGCGAGAAGCGCTCCTGCACCCGGCGCCACAGCCCCCGCGGCATGCCCGAGCCGATGAACAGGCGCACGGCGTGGCCGCGCTCGGCCGGGTCGACCGGCGCGGCGACGAGGTCGTGCAGCAGCGTCCACGTATACGAGGTAACGGTCACGCCGTAGCGGCGGACCTCGTCCCAGAAGGTCGACGGGTCGAAGTCCGAGGCCATGGCCAGTCGTGCCCCGCCAGCGACAGCCCCGCCGATGCTCATCATCAGGCCCGAGGGGTGATACAGCGGAGTCACGCTGTAGACCGTGTCTGAGCTCTTGAGCGCCGCCGAGGACGCCGTCCCGAATGCTGACGCCGCCCACCGGCTGTTGGTGATGCGGCTCATGCGCACGAAGTCGCCCTCGCCGGTGAAGACGATGAAGGCAAGGTCGGAGGCGCGACCGGGGTTGGGGCGATACCAGGCCGGCAGCGTCACCGCGTGCGGGTCGATCTGCTCCATGTCGGTGGTGAGCGGAAGCCGCAGGTCACGCGGGCCGCCCCCGCCGCCGAGCACGAAGGTGTGCACGGTGCCCAGCCCCGCCGCCTGCGCGGCGCGTTCGGGGTCGGCGATGATCCTCCGCGCAGTGCCCAGCGACGCTTCGCGTGCGGTGTTGCCGTCCGGCCGCAGCATCACCGCCACCGCGCCCAGCCGGCTGAGCGCTGTGACCACCGCCAGCGCGCTGGGCCGTGAGCCCATCAGGACGCCCACGTGCTCGCCCTGGCGCACACCGACGGAGATGAGGCCGCGCACGATGTTGTCGATGCGCTGGTTGACCTCGAGCGCGCTGTAGGCGCGGTCCTCGTAGAGGAAGAACGTGTCGTTCGCGCCACGCTGCATGCGCTCCTTGACCAGCAGCCCCAGCGAGACCCGGGTGCCGGGCTGGATCTGGTCCAGCCGGGCCAGTTGCGGCAGCGTTCCGGCCGCCTCGCGACTCAGCACGCGCACGCTGCGCACGGTGCGCCGGGCGCCACCCAGCATCGAGCGCGCGATGCCGTTGCCGACCGCGCCGGCCAGCTCCAGCCCATAGCCGACCCGGTTCTGGAGGTGGTCTCGCTGGTTGGGCAGATCGGCCGCCGGTTCGTCGGGGACCTCGGTGACGCCGTCGGGCAACTCGCCCTCGCCGTCGCGCCACCGCGACCACGCCGCCACGGTCGGCCACGTCACCGCGTTGGAGGTGGAGCCGACCACCAGGCCGAAGTGCCCGGCGCGCAGGGCCAGCTCATAGACGTCGGCCCGCGGCGCCGCCTGGCGGATGGCTCGCACCCCGGGGGGCGGAGCGATCTCATCGACGGTGCCGACCACCGAGAGGATGGGGCAGCGGATGTCAGCGAGGCTGAGCAGCCGCTCATCGATCACGAATCCGCCCTCCAGCATCCGGTTGTGGGCGATGAACTGGCCGACGAACTCAGCCAGCGCCGGGCCCGGCCAGGCCACCCAGCCGTCCCCCTCCAGGAACCGCCGCTGCCCCTCTCGCGACAGCAGGGCCTCGCGATCGTGCAGCTGCATGACGAACTCGAGCCGGGTGCGAATCGATTTGACCGGGTCAAGCAGGAGAAAGCCGTTGCGGCTGAACCAAGCCGGCAGTGCCGAGCTGCGGAAGACGTCGGCGATCAGGCCGGCCAGCCCGGAGGCCAGTTCCTCGGGGAGCCCGAAGGGCATCCCCAGCCGCGTGTCCACGGGGCTGCCGAAGGTGATGAGTGACTCGAGACCATCGTTGCGCCGGTAGGCCGCCACCTGGTAACAGAACATCCCACCCTGGGAGTAGCCGCCCAGGTGCACGTCGCGCCCGGTCGCCTCGCGGACGCGGTCGACGGCGTCAGAGACGGCCAGCACGTGGTCAGCCAGGGTGCGCTCCAGTCCGCCCTCCTCGCGTTCGGGAGCACCGAAGTCCACCACCCACGGGTCCACGCCGTTCTCGTGCAGGAGCGTGACCGCGCTGGTGGCGGGTGACACGTCATAGATCTCGGCGGCCAGCATCATGGGCGGGACCAGCAGCACGGCGGGGCCTGTGTCCGGTCCGCCACTGTCGTCCACGCCCGGGTAGTAGTGGCGGAGCCGGTAGATCCGGTGCTCGCCGACGACCTGATAGGGCGAGGGCTGCTCGTCGGTGGTCAGGCCGCCGAAGCGCGCAACTTCGAAGGCGTTCTGCGCGGCCGCGCTCAGCCGGCCGACCGGGGCCGTGAAGGATTTGGGGAGGTCCATCCTGTTGCCCACATGTTCCCCGATCGCGCCACCATCGTGTCCGCGGGTCATGAGCCGCTGCGCGCCCCCGCCGGGTCCCCCCGGACCCGGCCGGGCGCTATTCTCCGCTGCCCGACGATGAGCGTGCTCAACCTCGAAACCATCGAGAGCCGCCGTGGGGACCGCGTCGCCTGGCTGGTCCTCAACCGTCCCGATGCGCTGAACGCGTGGACGCGCCAGCTCGGCGAGGAGCTGATCCAGGCGCTCGACGAGGTCGCCGCCGACCCCGAG
>DASXCN010000203.1:0-4263 GCA_036491155.1 Solirubrobacteraceae bacterium
CTCGCCCAGCACGGTGCCGTCGGGCGCGAACTGCTTGACGCCGATGTAGTCCAGGTACGCCGGGCGGTGGACCGTGGCCCGCGAGTTGGCCTTGGTCAGCACCAGCGGATGGGGCGAGCGGGCCAGGGCCAGCGCCTTGCCGGTGAGCGTCTTTGACCGCGAGCGCGACGCGCCGCGCAGGATGCCCAGTCCCGAGCCATCGACGGCGGTCAGCTCCGCGGACTGGGCCCCCGGGCTCAGGACGTATTCGCGATAGCCGAGGAAGGTGAAGTGCTCGTCGGCCAGCCAGGACAGGAAGCCCTGGGTCTCGCCCAGCTCGTGCCGCCCGGCGGGCGGCGCCTGGCGGCGAAGTTCGGTGGCCAGGGCGGTCGTCTTGGCCCTCATCTCGGCCCAGTCCTCGACGGCGGCTCGCACCTCCTCCAGCACCAGCTCCACGCCGGCGCGCAGCACCGCGAGACGCTCAGGGTCGGACTGGTAGGCGACCTCGGCATGAATCACCGATTCGGTGACGAAGCCGAAGGCCACGGCCCCGGGCTCGAGCACCCGGGTGAGCTCGCCGGCGCCGTCGCGCACGACCCGCATCACCGGATGGATCATCAGCTCGATGTTGCAGCCCTGCCGGCTCAACTCCATCGTCACCGAGTCGACGATGAAGGGCATGTCGTCGGAGACGACCTCGATCACTGTGTAGGGCGAGGTCCAGCCGTCGCGCTCGCGATCGGGGTTGTAGACCCGGACCTTCGCCTCGCCGCGCTCGCGCTGGCGGGCGGTCCGCCAGTGGGCGACAACCGCGCCGCAGAGGTCGGCCTGGTCGCGGTCGGCGAGGTCCTTGGCCGGGACCCAGTGGTAGTACTGGCGCACGAACTCCCGGTAGGAGTCCGGCGACTCCTCGGCGAGCTGCCGGCCGACCGTCTGGCCCAGCGATTCGATCAGGTCATGTTCGAGATCACCCGCCTTGACGGCCATTCACACACTCCTCATGCTTGCGGCTGCGTGGCCTCCGGGCGGCCACAACGCGTAACAACGTACCCGGCTGGGCGGATCACGCACGCGTCAGCGCGCGTACGGCATCCACGGTGCGCTGCGCGTCCTCCACCGTCACCACCAGGCGACCGAACGGGGCCCCCGGAGCGAGATCAACCCGCACCGCGGGCCCGGAGCCGTGCACGGCCGCGAAGTCGGGTGCCCCTCCGGTGACGCGCCTGACCCCGTAGGCGGCGACCCCGGGAATTCCCGTTCCGGGTGCGCGGATTCCGCGCAGAGCGCCCCAGGGGTCGGGGTCGGCGCACACGCTCGCCACCAGGGAGAGCGGGACGCGCACCTCTCGCCGCATCGCCGCGGCTCGCTCGACGGCGCTGAGCCGCACGATCAGCTCGCCGGACTCGACTTCCAGGCTGGCCACGGTCCAAGCGTAGTCCTCCGCCCTCAAGCAAGCCACCGTATCTGCCGATTGCGCTGATGATGCGGCGACCCCCTCTTCCCACCGCTCGCCGCGTCGCTGTCCCGGCCATCGTCGCCGCGTTGCTGCTCTGCGGCGACGCGTTCGCCGCGGGTCTCGGCGCGCGCCACGGCCCGGTGTCGGCTTGGCTGGGGGTCGGCCTGGTCGCCCTGCTCGGCGTGCTGTCGGCGGCGATCGCCGTGGCCGCAGCACGTGCCCTCGTGCGCCGAGAGCGCACGCTGGACGACGCCGGGCGCGAGCTCGATGAGCTGCTGCAGTCCTCGAGTTCCGCCGAGGAGTCCCAGCGCCTGCTCATCGACAACGCCGAACGGATCCTTCCCGGCGCGGGCTGCGGCGTGCTCCTCGTCGCCGACGGGGGCGAGCGCCTGGCCCCCAAGCTCGGCGAGCAGGTGGACCAGACGCCCCTGCACGGCATCCGTACCGACGGCCTGGGCGCCCGCTCCTGCCTGGCCATGCGCCTCGGGCGCAGCCACGAGCGCAGCCAGGACAACAGCCCGCTGGCGCCGTGCGGCGTGTGCGGCGCCATCGACGCCGACATGGCCTGCGAGCCGCTGGTCTCCGGGAGCGAGATCATCGGCACCCTGCTCGTCGCCCACTCAGCGCGCATCTCGGACCGCGAGCATGCCGCCCTGCGCGACTCAGCCCGCCGGGCCGCCCCGATCCTGGCCAGCCAGCGCGAGCTGGCGCGCGCCGAGGAGCGCTCGGTCAGCGACGCGCTCACCGGACTGCCCAACCGCCGCGCCGCGGAGGAGACGCTGCGGCGGATGGTGGCGCAGGCGGGCCGCTCCCTCAGTCCCCTCGGGGTGGTACTGCTCGACCTCGACCGCTTCCGCGTCATCAACGACCTGCACGGCCACAGTCACGGCGACAAGGCGCTGGCCGCCGTTGGCCGGCTACTGGCGGCCACCATCCGCGCCAGCGACTTCGTCGCACGGTTCGGCGGCGAGGAGTTCCTGCTCCTGCTCCCCGAGACCGACCGCCAGGGCTCGATCGAGCTGGCCGAGAAGATCCGCAAGCAGATCGAACGCACCGAGCTGGTCCAGACCGGTCCGATCACCGCGAGTTTCGGCGTCGCCGGCCTCCCCGAGGACGCCGTGCAGCCCGACGAGCTGGTCCGCAAGGCCGACCGCGCGCTCTACATGGCCAAGGCCCAGGGCCGCAACCGGGTCGAGTCCGCCGATCACAGCGGGCACGGCGCGGGCCCGTTGGGCTGACCCAGGCCCTGCCTAGACCCCCGGCGCAAAGTGGTAGGCCGGGTGGGGCGGGACGTGCGGTCCCACCTCCAGGACGATCTCCGCATGACGCGTGAGCGGCACACCGCCGGGCGGCCCCGAATGCTGGTGGCCGTCCACGAACACGCTGACCCTGCCGGTGAACGAGAGCAGCCGGCGTGCGGACAGCGGCCGGCCCCAGGCGCGGAACAGACCGGCCACGGTCAGGTGTGAGCCGGGCCTGACCAGGACCACGCCGGTGGGCTCGACCGTGACCAGGTCGCCGTAGCAGCGCGCGCCGGTGATCCGGCCGCCCGAACGGGTCACCGGGCCGCGCACGCCGATCCCGGCGGCCACGAGGACGACGCGGTTGGCGGCAAACAGCTCGACGTGCACGCCGTCGCGGGGGCCCAGGGGTGCCCGGCAGGCACCCGGCGCCACGCCTCGCGCGGGCGGGTGAAAGGCGGCCCCGCGGCCGATGGGGCGCGCTTGGCGCACGAGCGCCGCCGGGATCGCCTCAGACGATGCGGTTCGCGATCCCGACGACCCGCAGCCCGCGAGGACGAGCACGAGGAGCGCGCCGGCCACCACGGTCGCCGCCGCCCCGCGTCGGCGCGGGCGCTCCGCCAGCGCGAACACCACCGGCAGCAGCGCCACACCGGCGCTCAGACACGCGGCCACCGCAACGCGCGCCAGCACCGCCGGCAGGGCGATGAGCACATAGCCGTCGAGCAGCACCGCGATCATCGACGCGCCCTCCCAGATGGCCACGGCGGCGATGATGAAGAAGGTGAACCACCCGTGGCGGTGGACAGCCAGCCGCCAGGCGGCCCAGGCCGCGAAGGTCAACGCGACGGCGAGGACCACAACCTGCCCCGCCGAGACCGACGGGCGCCCGTGCAGCTGCTGGCCGCAGACCGCCACGGCAAAGCCTGCCAGCGCGATCGCGGCGAGACCGCGGGCGACGCGCTCGTCGAGCTCGGGCCGGCGCAGGCGCCGCGCGGCGAGCACGCACGCCAGCGCCACCAGGATCGGCCAGAACCAGATGATCGAGGGGCTGGGGCGGTAGTACAGCCCGCCGGCGATCGCCGCCGGCGCGCCGTCGACGCGGAGCGCCACCCTCCACGGACCCAAGTAGGCCGCGCCGTGAGGCAGGGCGGTGGTGGCGAGGGCGTGCAGGCGGCCGTCGTGCCAGCCATAGGCGTGCCCGGCGCTGACGCGCGACCAGCGGGGCGCGACCGCGGGCCCGGTGTGCAGGGGCGGGACCTGCGCCGGGACCTGGTTGAGGTAGTACATCGCCGACGCCTCGTTGACCTGCACGCCGTCTCGGGAGAAGCGCAGGTAGGGCGCTCCCTGGTAGTCCAGGACGACGAGGGTCTGCTGCCCGGCGACGCGCAGCCACAGGCGCTGATCGCCGTCGATGACCTTGGCGCTCACCCCGGGCGGAAGGTGCACGATCCGCGCCAGGTAGCTTGTTGCCGGCGGGTCGACCGGGCCGTGGGCGGCGGCGGTGGATGGCACGGCGAGAGCCGCCACAATCACGATGAGCGCCCCGATCAATCGCCCGCGCTGACGCCATCCACGCATACTCAT